>CANMHY010000074.1 GCA_947497675.1 Alphaproteobacteria bacterium | reverse complement strand
CATTCAACTTTTTGAAGAAATTTTAGCAACCGTAAAATCAGAAAAAACAATAAAGATTAATGGGCTTGAGGATCTTCTTTATTTTGAAAAAATATTTAAACCTTTTGAAAAAAAAGGGAAATCAACGCTTAAAGCACTTCTTCCGCTTAATTTACCAGCGTCTCTCAAAGGGGGGGGAGGCACCACATCTGTTCTTATATGTTTGGGAGACTCTTATGCTTTTCCGCCAGATTTTAAAGATAAATAATTCATATAGTTACAAAATCGAATAGATATATAATACTAAAAATATAACAAATAATAATATGTATGTGAGAAGATAAGTCTTACTTTTTTTCATGAATAATAAAAGGAAATAAATAAAAATAAAGCTCAATAAAATTATTTGGATGTCCTGTTTTGGGATTTTTATGGGAACAGTTTGTGTTCAGGGATCGTTTGCAAAACCTTCAGCGCCAGCTCGGGTCGAAGTCACGCAACAATGTAGAAATTTATATAACACATATCGTGCTCTTGAAGTGAGGACAAGTACGCTCCGTCAACAGACTGCTGCTGCTTTGGTAGCTCTCGATCGAGAAGGAGGAGGTCCGAACCATGAGAGTCTGAAGCAAGCGTGGGAGACCCCTCTGCGAGAAATTTCGGGTCGTTGACAATGAACGATACGCTGCATGGCGCACATGGTATAGGAACAACCCTCCGTGCCCTCAAGAGCACCAAGATTATGTCCAGCATTAGAAAGACTCCATATAAAGAGAAGGTAGTTTTACTTTCTCTTTATCTTTTTAAGGCCTTCTATTTTTTCTCAAGAGAGAAGGGGTATCTTTTCACGCCGAATTTTTTCTATTCTCATTGCTTGAGGCCTTTGTTTAGGGTATACAAGCTAAATACGAAGCACCCGTAGCTCAGCTGGATAGAGCGTTGGCCTCCGGAGCCAAAGGTCAGAGGTTCGAATCCCCTCGGGTGCACCAATATTCAGTTCAGTTTTTTAGGTATTATTTAAAAACGCCCTCAACGTCTTTTCCTGAGAATGCAAGACCGACCCGAATGACTTTTTTGACATTTGGATGAGCGTTAATTTTAGACATATACTCTTTTGACTCTATTTGATCTAATGCCGATTGTGCAACCCTCTTTAAATCTTCCCCTTTGCTTGCAATTTTATACTCTAGAATAACAGAAAACGGGAAAGGAGCCGTTTCTTTCGGAATAATGAGAAGATCGGCGCGTCCCAATCCGGTTTCACGTTCCTTTTCAACAAAGTAATCTTCATTGACGCTGCCTGCAAAAAGACCCCACATGAAGCCATTATACCAACGCTCTGCTTGTTTTGGGCCTGAATCAAAGTAGCTTGCAGAAGCGTTAAGATAAGATTTAAGAGTTTCTATAAATTTTAGAACATCTCCTTTGAGGAGATGAGTCACAAAGGCTTTATAGTCACGTGCATCGGTTTTGAATTTGTTTTCAATCCAATGAACAAGCGACGTCATAAAGACCCCTCGAACTTCGTAATTGGGGATTTTGACGCTGCAGAGGTAAGTAATTCCATCCATTGCGAGCTTTGCTTTTATCGCCGTTAAATAGCCAGAAAAAAGCAAAAGATTATAAAGCGCATTGGGGGAGGATTTAATATCTGCAAACACCATTTTTGGATCCGCAATCATGTCAACGCTTTCCCCTTCAATGAGATTCTGCATCTCTTCCTGAAACTTATCAAGAACAAGGGCCTGCTCAATAAGAGCGGTGCTTGCCGTTCCGACCCAATAAGCCTTAAACTCCCCGTTGTTTTCAAGACAGTTCATGATGGACCAGGGATTGTAAATCGTAATACACCCAATGTTATATCCATTATACCAAGATTTTAGGATTTGAGCTGTTTCTGGGTTTTTGTCGAGTGCGGATTTATGAAGTAAAGTATTAACTTCCCATTCTGTAAATCCAAAATCTTTGGCATATTTTTTATCTAAGATCGAATCCTCTCCAAAATTATTGAGTCCGGAGAAAAGACTTGCTTTCGCAACGCGCAAAATTCCTGTCACCACCCCTTTTTCAAGATAGTCGTTTCCTTTCAGAGTCTTACCGAAAATTCCTTTGAAGAGTTCTAACACATCTTGAAAGTATGTCTCTTCTTGGACAGAAAGAGTGTCTCGTGCTAACTGAAGGGCATACCAATCATTTAACGGCGTATCATATTCATCGATTAGAATAAAAACTTTTTGATCAAAGTGTTTAAAAAGAAAATAACTCAGCGTTTTTAAGGCCTTAAGAATCATGGGGTTTGTGAGTGGCCCTCGGATATATTTCTTAAATTCATCTTTATCGATCTCATCAAGTTTTGAGCTTTCAAGCAAATACCGATGAGTTTTATAAAGTTCTTGGAGGAGATCAGCGATGTTTTCTTGCATTTCCTCAAAAGTCTTGGCTTCGTATCTTTAAAACTGATAAAAATGACCGGATATTTTCCACAATATCCTTTTAAGATATCTAACTGTTCTCCAATCTTCAATTTGGAGAAAATATCTCGTCTTTTTAATTGTTCTTCTTCATCGATCTCGCCATTGCTTTTAACGGGAATCCCAAAAAAATACTGAAGCATCGTCATATTCAGGGTCTTGCCCCATCGGCGTGGGCGGGTGATAAGCGTCACGTGATATCCGCTTCCAAGAAGCGTGGAGATAAAAGACGTTTTATCAACAAACAGAGTCGTGCTTGTTGCCATTTTTTTAAAATCATCAACACCAATATTGATGGTATACGTTTTATTCTGGAGTGCAGTCATAATCCATCGCCCTTAATTTATAGGAACAGTATATCATATTTTTTTTTAGAAGTTCGATCCATTTTTAATCACCCGTTCTTTTTATAGCTTGGAACCAAGTAATGTAAGATCCTGATGGTTTGTTGTGTACGATTATGTGACGTTGTCTCTTCAAGTTCACTTGCTGTATGTTGAAGTGCTGAAAATGCTGGAAGAGGAGAGAAGTTTTTTGTTTTAAAGAGTCCTTTATAAGGCGTGGGTTCTCCTGCAGAAAGAGATGAGCTCAAGAATTGTCGCGGCACTCCTTCTCCCTTACGGGCTCCAATAATTTTATACTTTATATCTTTTTGAGGCGTGAATCCGTTTAAAAGACAGATAAAATCTGCGATATCTCTTATTTTTATAGGCGAACTCACGCGTGCTTCATAAATAGATCCTGTTTCTTGGGAAGAGGTCCCTCCAAGAGCGCATGCCTTCAGAAAAAGATTAGCGGCGTCTTTGAGAGGGATAAAGATACGCTCATCCTCCGGCCTTGTGAGAAGCAAGGGGCCTTTATGATGAAGCTCCTCCTCAAAAAGAGAGGTTACGGAGCCTGAAGATCCTATAAAATTATCAAACCTGCAAACAATAAACCGTGTTCCTTGAGGAGAAATTCCCTGAGCGATATCAAAATTTTGGCAAAAAATTTCAGAAATACGTTTTGTTGCTTCCAAAACATTTTGCGGGGTTGAGCAAGAAAATGAGGACGCCAATGCAACGAGTTTGACATTTTGTAAATGGGATGCTTCAAGAACATTGCGTGTTCCAAGAATATTCGTAAGGGCTGCTTGGTCGGGATTTTCTTCTGCAAGGGGAACGCTCTTCACAGCAGCAAGATGAAAAACATAGTTGGGTGTCTCTTGCTCAAAAATTTTTAAGAGACGCTCCTTATTTGTAATATCACAGAGAAGATAGGATCGCGAAAGGTGAGGGTAATGCTTAATGGCCTCTAATTCGAGTTTCAAAAGATTTTCCTCGGAATGGTCTATAAAAGTAAGATGTTGAGGCTTTAAAGGAGAGATTTTTTGGATAAGGGTTCGCCCGAGAGAACCTCCTGCTCCTGTAATTAGAATGCGCTGGTTAAGTATCAATTGGTGTAATGTCTCTGAATCAAAAGAAGAATGTGTAATTTCAAGAAGATCTTCAAGAATGACAGGACGGAAAATATGAGGGAGATGATCCGCGTGAATAGACGATTTTAGAACCGTTGGTATTAAACGTTTTAAAGGTATTTTGAACGCATCAAGGGTCTTTAGTAAAAGACGAAGCATTTGAGGAGATTCTTTTAAGTCAATGGAAAACACAGTATCCAGTTTAATCCCATGTTGACACAACGTCGTGATGATGGAAGAAAGATTCTCGATATCCCCTAAAAGCGGAACTTCTTCAAAGTTTATCTCCTTAATAGAAGCTGTATCAGCAATGTATCCAACGATTTTGAAGAGAGAATTTTCATGGGAACATGCTTTTAAAATATCTTCTAAAAAGGGACAAACCCCAACCAAAAGAATATTCTTCTTAAGAGATGAAGAGGGCTGGTCAGAAAAAATTCCTCTCTCCCTAACATCAGAAAAAGAAGCATCCTGAATAAACCTCGATTTTTCTTCAAAAAATGAAAAATATAAAACTCTTGGAAGAAGAAGGCCTGAAAGAAAAACAAAACCAAGCGTAAAAAGAAATGATCCTGGAAATTCTACGTCACGGGTGGTTATGAAAAATAAGGGAGCATAGATAAGACAGCTCAAAATCGCAATTTTTGTGTGCTCTAATATTTGAAGAGAAAGAGGATATCGAAAAGGTTTTCCATAAAGACCGTATAAGAATAAAATACCCGATGTTGACAAACCAAATAAAGCTTCTTCCAAAGAAACTGTTAAGAGAGGAAGGGTTTTAACAAAGTGCTTTCCATAAAGAAACAGCGTTATCAGAAAAGAAAGGAGGGCAATTGCAACATCATGAAAAAACGCAACGGCGCGTAATTGAAAGGCTTCTTTAAAGCTTTTCAAACGCATGATATTTTGCGGAAGTCTTTTGACTTTTCGCCACATAAATCTTGCAAATAAAAAAGAAACGCGCCCTAAAAAAATAAGGCGCCGACCCATAAAAGTGGTTGATTTTTGAATTATCAAGAGAAATTTCAGGATAGAAAAGGTTAAAAAAGATTTCACGGGGACCCTCTAACGTTAGACAACCCTTATAGTTATACTGTAAAAAAGGGTTAAAATAAAACATTTTCTGAAGCTCTTCCAGAAATTCTCAGAAAATAAATAAAATCAGAAAATAAATAAAAAAATGAGTTGGAAAGAAAAAAAGAGCTTTCTCATGCGATAAAGCGGCTAAAATTGTGCTTTAAAAAACTTAAAATTAAAAAGTATTTGCATGAGAGAAGTCTCTGTTTCATGAGGAAATCTCAATTTTGGCTCTTATGCAAAGTAAGTGGGTAAGAGATCTTAACAAAAAATAAAAGTAGTGTTATTTTGCTTCATCAATAATGAAGGAAAATAAGATGCTGAACGTCGAAGAACTTTTTAGTAAAGCCTTAGGGATAGAGAACCCATGGAGAA
>CANMHY010000073.1 GCA_947497675.1 Alphaproteobacteria bacterium | reverse complement strand
CGCATATCAATAGCTTCAATCTCTGGCAAAAGGGCTAATTGCGCGCGCTCACCCATCTGCATGAGATGAAACCGACCTGATTTTGCATTGAGACGGCTTTCTAAACTCGGCGTCGCGGAGGCCAAAAGAATCGCTATATTTTCAATTTTAGCGCGTACAATGGCCATATCGCGTGCGTTATAGAGGACACCTTCGTCCTGCTTAAAACTCATATCATGTTCTTCGTCGACCACAATAAACTTGAGGTTGGAAAAGGGAAGAAAAAGAGCGGAACGGGCCCCCACAACAACCAGAGCTTCTTTTTCTGTCACTTTTTCCCAGCAAGCTTTACGTGCTGAAGCCCCTAAATCGGAATGCCAGACAAGAGGCTCAAAGCCGAATCTTCCTTTAAATCGATCCATCCACTGGGCACTTAAAGAAATCTCAGGGAGAAGAACAAGAACTTGGCCTTTCTGCTTTAAAATAAAATCCATGGCCTCAAAGTAGACTTCTGTCTTGCCAGACCCCGTCACGCCATCTAAAAGCGTTACTGAAAAACGCTCCGTCTGGAGTTCTTGTCTGAGCCTTTCAATAATATCTGATTGGGCTTTGGTAAAGAGCAGAGAGGTTTCTTTGAGCGTCTCCTTCACCCTGTCTTCAACGTCTGGGAAAGCCTTCTTTTTCGAAAGACGTTTTGGGGATTTGAAAAGACTGGCCTCTCCCATGGCAAGCTTTAAAACAGATCCTTTTGGAGAAAGGGTATATCTTGCAACCCAATCAATTAAATTACAAAGAGCCTCAGACAGCGGCGCAAGGGGAAGAACATCGCTCACGTCTTTAATTGTCTCAAAATCTGGTCTCTTTTCAAGAAGTTCCCAAACAATTCCAATGGCAGAGCGCCCTCCAAAAGAAACATTGATAAAACTTCCCTTTTGAAGGGTAAGATGTGCAGGAACCCTATACGTATAAACGCGGTCCAAAGGGAGAGGCAGAAGCACTTCAATAAAGAGATCTTTGGACACTAAAAATTCTTCCATTTTTGTTTTAAAAAAGGTAAAGGTTAAGACTTAATATCATTACAAAAGGACCTGTCCATGAAAATTTTTCTTGATACCACAGATATTACCGCCATAGCCCACCTCTCTGAAACAGGCCTCGTTGATGGGATTACCACAAATCCGTCCCTTGTGGCAAAAAGCGGACAAAATTTTGAAGTTCTCCTGCGCGAAATCTGTGCTCTTATTAAAGGACCTGTGAGTGCAGAAGTGACAGCCCCTGACCATGCCACCATGCTCAAAGAAGCCTTCCATCTCGCCAAAATTGCGCCCAATATTGTGATCAAAGTTCCCATGACGCAAGAGGGCCTTAAAACCTGTAAAGTTTTGTCAGACCAAAACATCATGGTTAATGTAACACTCTGCTTTTCTGCTCTGCAAGCTCTTCTTGCAGCAAAAGCAGGAGCGACCTTTATTTCTCCGTTTGTGGGACGTCTCGATGACATCGGTCTCGACGGTCTAGATCTCATCGCGGATATTCGGGAGATTTACGATAATTATCCTAGCCTTAAAACTGAAATCCTCGTAGCCTCCATCCGAAACCCAGCGCACGTCCTTGCATCGGCCAAGCTCGGGGCAGACGTTGTGACGATCCCGCCTGATATATTTTCAAAGATGTTCAAGCATCCCTTAACGGATATTGGACTTGATATTTTTACAAAGGATTGGGAGAAAACAAACCAACAGATTTTGAAGGCGTAAGCTCCCAAGTTACCGAGTCTATTAAGAAGACTCGAAAAAAAAGAGGGGGCATTTTTGCCCCTTTTTTATTTCATTTTTGATTTATCCGACCAGGCAGATCTAAAAGTCGTATGACGACAGTTTCCAATTCATCCTATGTCAAAAC
Organism: Alphaproteobacteria bacterium; assembly: GCA_947497675.1. GTDB lineage: Bacteria > Pseudomonadota > Alphaproteobacteria > 16-39-46 > 16-39-46 > 16-39-46. Next base: position 3,489 of record CANMHY010000073.1, on the reverse strand, counting down.
ATACAAAACAACATACCGTCTCCCTTAATTTTCAGAAAACATTTGCCTCAGTTTAATCATCAGAACATTGTTCCAGACCACGGTTGAGATCCACTGGGGAATGCCTGCTGCAATGAAAAGAGGCGATTTAAACTCTTCTTCAGGATGGCGATGAAAATTATGAACACCATATTCCTTACGAAGGATGTCCCTTGGGATAATAATCTTATTTTGGGGAGAAAGCGCCACGAGAACACTCAAGAGAGACTGATCATGTCCATGACCCGAAAAGTCAGGCGCTTGTATATCCTTATCAAAAGGAGAATCTGTTAAAGCATCGGCATTTTCACACGTGTTTAACCATTTTTTGATGAAGGCTCTGTTTTCTGCTGTATTGCGAACGGCCACAAAAAAAGCCCAAATATTTTGATGCTCTAAAACCTGGAGGGTAAGCTCTTCTTTAAAGGCTATATAAGCCTCTTTCTTCAAATGTTGCCTTAAGGGTACCGGCTTCCCATGACCCATCAAAATCATGTCACATCCCGAGCTCTCAAATTTTTTAAGAAGCGGCGTCAATGATTTTTTAAGAACAATACCAGAATCCACATAAAAAATAAGGGCATTTTCAGGAGAGGATTCCATTGTTTTTAAGATAAAGTAAGGCTTCCACAACCAGTACCCAGACCCCCTGGGTTGCTCTAAAATGTGTTTATTGCGGGCATAAAAATCTGGATCAAAGTGCCCCCGTCTATAATTATAGATCGCATCAAACCCTTTATCAGCAGCACTGGATGTTAAAGAAAATTGATTTTTATAAAAAACCTGGGGCCCATCTGCAAAAGAAATCAAAATGACAGGGGGACGTTCCTTATAGGTTTTATTGAGGACATCGGGAATAAGGAAAGAGTTTACGGGAGTCGTTGACGGGTCAACTTTAAAAAGAACACTCAAAAAAAGAAGGAAAAGCCCAAAAAGGCTCAAAATTCCAAAGAATTTAAGAACCTTTCGCAAGACAACATTATGAAACATTTTTTTCATGCTCTGAAATTCCTTTTTAGAGAGAGAAACCGCTCCCATTAACGTTAAGAGTTAAGTTTTTTAACTTAAAATCTCACTGAAAACGCTTAAATTTTTTAACTTCCTTGCAACAGAACAAGACACATTAACCGCAACGGCTCTCTGAGCATGCTCCCAAACTTTGAGATCATCTTTTGAATTCCCAACATAGATAAAGTTTTTTTCACCATAGGTCTTAATCAGCGTTTCTGCTTTTTGGGAAGCACGTTGATTTAAACATCCATCACTCGCGATAATATGATCAAAAAAACCACAATAATGGGCAATTTTATGAGCAATCCGTTCATCTGCTGCCGTGGCTAAGACAACAGATTGTCCCTTCAATTTTGCCTTTGTAATAAGTGTTGTCACCTGTTCATTATAGGAAAGACTCGAAACATCTATTTCAACCCTCTCCCCGAGCTTTTTTTTAAGAAAGGCTCTACCCTTTAAAAGCCAAAGCAAAACGGTCACACCCCTCAAAGGATTTTGTTTTAAATAGCGCCACACAGCAATTTGCGTCACATCTTCCTGGATAAGCGTTCCATCTAAATCAATGCAAAGAGGAACGTTTGTAGGACTCGGAATTATCGCCATTATTTTTTACTCTCTAAAAGTGATATCATTTTTCCCCGCATAAGTCCTTTCATGTGCCCCCTTCTTTTCGTTTTCTCCAGCAAAGGTATGCAAAAGGATGAGAGAAAGCAAGACAGGTGACACAGAAATAAACATAGCGAGACGTTGACGCAAGGGAAAAAACAAACAAAAAGAGCACATACGTCACAGCCATCATGTTTAAAACAAAAAGAGGAACAGCAGCCGGCGTTCCTTTCCTAACCTTTAAGCTTAACCAGATGTAAAATAAAGAAAGGGGAAGCCCGAAAATATAACTAAAAATGATCGTCATATTTGCAGGCCACGTTGGAAGATGATGCGCTTTCAGAAAGAGACGAAGGGGTCTTTTGACATCAGATCCCGCAAGCGTTTTGTAAAGGACAACGCTGCGATGAGAAAGATAGGCAAAGGGATGTTTAAGGACCGCCTGTTGCCAAGCTTTAATGAGTTCTCTTCTCTCATCTTCACTTTTTGTAAACCGCAGAGGAGAATCAGCCTCTGTAATAAGAGGTTCCCATAAATGAGAATATTTTGCTTTGATTTGATCTTGCGTTCCATCGGGCCCGTTAAAGAGAAAAGGAGGTATAACATTATCCCCACTTCGCACTGTAATTCCTGCAAGATCATAGATCTTAACTTTTTGCCAGGAATAGGTCTCCTCGGTTTTATCGCACATAATTTTTTCATGAAGGAGATCAATCGAAAAAAGAATCCCCCCAGTCAAAATAAGAGCATATACCCCTTTTTTAAAAGCGCTTAAATGAGGAGACAAATATAAAATCCAACCCATCATAAAAAATAAGACGAACTGAGCCTGATATTTCACGGAGGTTGCAAAGAATAAGAGACCCATTAGAAAAAAGTAATCTTTTCCTGAAAAGGGCGTTTTTTCGAAGGTTTTCTTTGTCAAATAGCCACATGCCAGCATATACCCAAAGGTAAAAAAAAGATCTTTCCAAATAAATCCCATACTGATTAAAATAGAGGGATATAAAAATAGAGAAGGAAACCACCAAAACCATTTTGATCTTAGAAACTGCTGGGCCATTAAAGCAACCGCCCCCCAAAAAAATGCCATCTCAAGAATTAACATTAAAGCAGGCCCCTTGATGAGAAGATCTGCCCCTCTCCAGATAAACTGAAGCAAAGGCCCCCACTCAGAACGATAATTCCCCCCCACCGCTAACCCATAAATTGTCATTGAATCAGGGCTCATCTTTCCAGGCCATAGAAACACGATGCTTAAAAGTGCGAGTCCAAAAAGAATGAGAAAGTGAAGAATATCATAGGTAGATTCTGTTTTTTGAGAAATTTTTGACAGTCCTTTCGTGGATCCAACGATTCTTTTTTTGGATCGATGGAAAAAGAGACTCTTTAATTCAGAGACTTTTGAGATTTTATATTGTTTATGTTTCCAGCACACCTTGATTTTAAGTCAAAAAATTTTGAAGATACGGAATAGAGCGCGGCAAAAATTCCTTTAATCGAACAGGGAAATGCAGGAATTATTTCGAGATAACATATGATTCGGATAAGAACTTGGCTGGGGCGGTAGGATTCGAACCCACGGATGGCGGGACCAAAACCCGCTGCCTTACCACTTGGCTACGCCCCAAAAATTTGTCTCAAACCTAGCGATTTTTGTTTTAAGATGCAAGAAGAATATTACTTTTTAAATTTTTCTGTCAAAGCAAAATAGAAATGTCCTCTTTTGGTTTTTAGTTTGGGAAGTTATCCACACATCCACAGCCCTCCCAGCAGCCCTTATGGCTAAGCTGGGCAGGGGCTTGTGGGCTTTGTGGGTAACTTTTTTTTCATGGCTCTCACTAACTTATCCAT
>CANMHY010000072.1 GCA_947497675.1 Alphaproteobacteria bacterium | reverse complement strand
GTCAAAGAAAACCACACCAGTCTTGATGTTGGAGATGAGGCGCTTTTATTGGATCAGAAAGCCCCAACTTGGGTGGCTCGTTTTCGAAAGTCAGGTGGTAAAAAGGCTGAAAAGTCAGGTGCAACACATCTTATTATGGATGATGGGCTCCAAAATCCCTCTCTCTTTAAAGACCTTTCATTGATTGTTGTGGATGGTTTTTTTGGATTTGGAAATCAACATATTTTTCCAATGGGACCGTTGCGAGAAAATTTAAAAGAATCGCTTGAAGGGGCTGAAGGTCTCATCTTAATTGGAAACGATATTTATGGTGTCCAAGAATTGGTCTCGAGGCTTGCACCAAGGCTTCCCATTATAAAGGCCCATTTTGAGGTTGATCAAAAAATTCAAAAGGTATTTTATAAAAAAAGTGTTATTGGGTTTGCAGGTATTGGATTTCCAGATAAATTTTACAAAACGCTTCAAGATATCAATGCAAACATTCTTGATTTTATCTCATTTCCGGATCATTACAAGTATCCAGCATACGTTTTAAGGGACCTCGTCTTAAAGGCTCAAAAATCAGGGGCTGTTCTTGTGACAACGGAAAAGGATTATGTGCGATTGCCAGACTCTTTTCAAAAGAGCGTCTCTGTTGTGCCGATCACCTTGGTTTTTGATGATAAGACAAAACTTATGAATATTCTTAAAGGTAAAATCCATGGGTAGTTCTTTCCTGAAAAAAACGCGGCACGTTATTGAAGCTTTTCTGTTCCTTGTTTTTTATAGTTTTTTTTGGATATTTCCACTTCCTTGGGCCTCTTGGCTTGGAGGAAGAGTCGCGCGTTTGATTGGACCCTCTACGCCTCTTAATAAGCGAGCACTTCGAAACTTAAAGCGTGCTTTCCCCGAGAAGACAGAATCAGAGTGTTTCAAAATCTCACAAGACATGTGGGAAAATCTTGGACGAACACTCGGGGAATTTCCGCACATGCATGCTCTTGTAAAAGACGCGAAGCGCCTTGAAACCGAGGGGATAGAAAATGTAGACTTTTTAAGGGACGACAAGCAAGCAGGGCTTTTTTTCTCAGCCCATTTGGCAAATTGGGAAATTAGTTCTTTGGTGGCTGTTCAAAGGAGTTTTTCGCTTTTGCTTCTCTACAGAGCCTCTAATAATCCTGTCATTAATTTTTTGATTCAGCGTCAACGTCAAAAGTGTGCCGATCTCTTTTATCATCCAAAAGGGAAACTTGGCGCACGTGCAGCTCTCAAAGCCTTAAAAGAGCGGAGGCACGTTGGAATGCTTATGGATCAAAAAATGAATGATGGAATGCCCATTTCTTTTTTTGGTATGCCGGCTTGGACGGCTCCTGCCATTGCTCAGTTTGCCCTTAAATTTAAAGCACCCGTGGTTGGTGCCCATGTAATTCGTCTCAAAGGCGCTCGGTTTAAGATCATCTATGAAAAGCCTTTTTTTGCAGAAAATACGGGAAATTCTGAAGAAGATATTAAAAAGGTGCTTGAAAAGATAAACCAAACGCTCGAGCGCTGGGTGAGAGAAAATCCTGGACAGTGGTTGTGGCTTCACAATCGGTGGCCCTGAGAGGCCTCTCTGATGGGCTAAATGGTACTCCTAATCTTGCTTTTTGTTCTATAAAAAATTATAATATAAATCATACACATGCGTGTGACTGAAGATATAAAGGTGATTTATGGACTGAACACAAACATTAACGATAATTTCATCCATGGTAGCTGTTTGGTATGCTTTTTATCATATCGTAAAGGAGGATATTAAACGGCATGACATTGAAATAGGTGAGATGCGTTGAGAATTTTCTAAAGTTCACGCTTTATGGGCAAAGCTTCTCAAAGAAATTTCTGATACTCAGAAACAGATATTCAATGTCGAGAAGCAGATTTACGACATTAGACTGGATCAGTCGAGAAGAAGCTAATATGTTAGGATGGAATTTTTAAGAAGCCTCTTGTTTTGAGAGGTGTCAAAGTTAAAAAAACGATGCTCAAAAGTTAAGTATCGCAAAAGATGAAAAAGGTGAGTAATGGACTGGACACAAACGTTAACGATAATTTCATCCATGGTGGCTGTATGGTATGCTTTTTATCATGTTGTAAAGGAGGATATTAAACGGCATGACATTGAAATAGGTGAGATGCGTCAAGAATTTTCTAAAGTTCACGCTTTATGGGCAAAGCTTCTCAAAGAAATTTCTGATACTCAGAAACAGATATTCAATGTTGAGAAGCAGATTTTCGACATTAAGTTGGATCAATCTAAAAAAGTTTAATTTTTTGGGATTAAATGGGCCGCATCTTAGCCGGCATGACACTTATTCTCGAAAGGAAACTTCCACGTTTTTTCCTGCAAAAACAATCCCGACTTTTAGAGTCCTTCCCACATTCTCATGCGCCTTAATCTTAGCTTTATAATTTTTTGACTCTATTTGATTCAAAGCCTGCTCGGCAAGGAGATGTAAATTTTCTTCTGATTTTGAAAATTTAAACTCTAAAATAAGAGCATTTTGATATTTTGCGGTATTTTTGGGGATCAGCATAAGATCAGCACGTCCTGAACCAGACTCTCTTTCAGTTTCCACAAAATATTGGGTCGAGACGGCAGATACAAGTCCCAGGATAAACCCATTATAAAAAAGCTCTGCATTTTTAGGGCCTGTTGCAAAGAAGCTTGAGGAGACTTCAAGATAATCTTTAATCTTTTGGGTGAATGCGTCTATATTTCCCTTGAGAAGGTCGTCTAAAAATGCATTATATTCGTTCATATCGATTTTAAGTTTTTGGGTGATCCAGTCCATTGAGGAGACTTCAAAAACCTCTTGGATCTCTTTATTCGGAATACGGACCGCACACCGATACATGCCCGCTTTTGCGTTTTCAATGGAATTTGTCGTTAAATACCCTGAAAAGAGCAAGAGATTATAAAGCGCATTTGGGGATGATTTGATGTCTGAAAAGACCATTTTAGGGTCTGCAATCATCTCAACATTTCCGCCGTCAATAAGGATCTGCATCTCCTCCTGAAACTTATCAAGAACAAGCGCCTGCTCAATGAGAGCTGTACTGGCTGTTCCCACCCAATAAGCTTTAAACTCCCCATTGTTTTCAAGGCAATTCATGATGGACCAGGGGTTATAGATCGTAAGACCCCCAATATTATATCCATTATACCAAGATTTTAGGGTCTGAGCAGTTTTTGGGTTTTTGTCGAGCGCGGATTTATGGAGCAACGTATTCACTTCGGCCTCTGTAAATCCAAAATGAGGGGCATATTTTTTATCTAAGATCGAATCCTCTCCAAAATTATTGAGTCCCGAGAAAAGATTTGCTTTAGCCACCCGCAAAATCCCGGTAACAACACTTTTTTCAAGGTGCTTATTTCCTTTGAGTGCTTTACTGAAAATTCCTCTAAAAAGCCTTAAAACATCCTGAAAGTACGTATCTTCTTCAGAACCAAAAGTGTCTCGCGCCAATTGGAGAGCATACCAATCGTTTAAAGGCGTGTCATACTCATCGATCAAAATAATCACTTTTTGACTAAAATGCGTATGAAGCATCTCACTCAAATGGAAAAGGCCATTTTGCAGTTCAGCAAGATCAAACTCTTTTGTAATAAATTTTTTAAAGCGATTTTTTTGGAGCTCTGAAAGATTCTCACTCTGAAGAAGATATTCATGGGACGCAAAAACTTCGTAAATGAGCTCTCTAACACCATTTTCAATTGCCTCGTAATTTTTTCCTTTTATTTCTTTAAAGGATACAAAAATCACCGGGAATTTTCCAAGATAAGTTTCTAAGATATCTGGATGGTCTCCAATCTCCAGTTGAGCAAAAACATCCCGTTTTTTTGACTGTTCTTGCTCATTTATGGTCCCATCTTTATGAACGGAAATGCCAAAAAAGTATTCAAGCATCGTCATATTAAGCGTTTTACCCCATCGGCGTGGACGCGTAATGAGGGCCACCTTATATCCACTTCCAAGGAGCGAGGCAATGAAAGACGTTTTATCAACAAACAAATCATTGCCTGTTGCTATTTCTTTAAAATCGTCTGTCCCAATATTGATTGTATACGTCTTATTCTGGAGTTCTGTCATGAATGTGACCTTTCATATTCAAAGAAATCTACCATAAATGCTTTGGTTTCACCAATTCAATAATGAAGTGCGACAGAGAGAGAAAGAGTTATACTCCTTACGATTTAAGGCCAGATAACATTTTGTCTCTCAATTCTTCTAATCCATTTTGCCATGATTTATTTTTTAAGCTCTCTAAAAATCCATTGAGCAAGTTAACAGCTTTCTTTTTTTGACCTAAAATATAATATGAAATAGGGATCCATTTAAGAATTTGATACTCTGTTGGACCTTCCCAATATCTTTCTTCTTTTGGAGTTGTTTCGAGAATGGTTATTACATCTTGAATGGTTCTTATGGAAAGTATTTTTTGCAAAGCTAATGGTGTTATAGATTTAAAAAAATGGATCATTTCTTGATCTTTTATCTCCCAATCAGGGTCATTATTTTCTATCACAAATCCCATAAACTTAGTATGAGTGTGAGTTCGTTCTAATTTACCAAATAAGAATGAAGCTAAAAAAGGAAAGGGAAGGTTTTTTAGATCGTCGGGTTTTCCATCAATTTCCCAGAAAACGCTAAAAGACAGACGATCTTCGTCATTATGCCAAGGTCTATCAAAGCCTATCGCGTAAATAAGATGGGTTCCTTCTTTTTTATATTTTGTTCCTTTTTTCTTAAAGCCAAATTCTTTTAAAGACGGTTCTATCCCTCCTTTTATAATAAATTGATAGCGTTCTTTTATAGTCATGAGACTTTCCTTAATATTTTGAGGGATCATAGTAGATAACCTTTACTTTTTTACCGGAAGCAGCTCGTGGGCTTGCCGAACCCCAGATTTGACAATTCTTGAGTTTTTATTTCACTCATCATCTTCGTTATAAATTCGTGTGTAATCATGAAATGGGGTTTCTTTTAAATCTTTCTTAATTACTTTTTTAGCTATGTTAAAATCGACCACATAACAGCATACCTCCATTGTTCCACTCCCAATGCTGCCACCATCACAATGGCCTAACCCAGTCCATCCCAAAGTTTCTTGCATTCTATCTTCGAGAGAGTATCTCTTGGAAATGTCTTCTTCTATGTTTTTAAGATTGTCTGTTTTATATTCAATAATTAAGGGCACTAACTCAGTAAATATTCGGTCAACCCCGTTATCGAAAGAAATTCGACTTTAAGTTCTGAAAAAAAATAAAAATAAAGCGGGACACAGCTGAAAAACTATAGTATGACAATGGGATGAAGAACTCCCGATTAAATCAATCAGCGTTGGACCAGACC
>CANMHY010000071.1 GCA_947497675.1 Alphaproteobacteria bacterium | reverse complement strand
TAAAAAATCTCCAAATATCATGGTTTTGGGGGGAGAAGTTTTTAGATCCTTCTGCTCTACATGACGTCCTCGACGTAAGATAGAAGAAACACGTAAAAGTAATTCTTTAGGTTCAAAAGGTTTTGGTAAAAAATCATCGCCGCCTCTCTCAAACCCTTCCAATCGATCGCTAACCTCTCCGCGTGCACTTAAAAAAAGAACTGGAACTGTGTTTTTATGATGGCGCAAGGTCTCACAAAGCTCAAAACCCGTTTGACCCGGCATCATAATATCTAAAATAACCAAATCAAACTTAATTTGAGTCATTAAATCCATTGCTTCTTCAGCATTTTGTGCCTGCGTCACGACAAAACCATTTTCTTGCAAATACTTAAAAAGAAGATCTCTGAGGCGTGCATCATCATCCACAACAAGAAGATGACCTGGCGTTAAGATATCTTCTTTAAGAACGGTCTCAGAAAGGAAAAAAGAAAAAGAAGGGGACACTTTTTTAAAATTCAATGAATAGGCTGGTTATTCCTATCCAAATCCCCACAAAAATGTATTTCAGGAGCCAGCTCATTTTTTAAGTCCAATCCTTAATTTTACCTTAATTTTAGGTTTTTTTATACTCTAAGCTAAAAAAAAAATTCTTTCCATACATTTTTCTCCTTCAATTTTTTCCGAAAGAGCCTCTTGATCTTGGGGTATGCATGGGCGTATAAGAGGAAGTACTTTTTATCAAGGAGTTTTCTGTGACACGTTTTATTTTTGTAACCGGTGGCGTCGTTTCGTCCTTAGGAAAAGGAATTGCCGCCTCTTCCCTTGCCTCTCTTTTACAAGCACGTGGTTTTACGGTAAGACTTCGTAAATTTGACCCCTATTTAAATGTCGATCCAGGAACCATGAGCCCCTACCAACATGGCGAGGTTTTTGTAACCGATGACGGCGCTGAAACTGATCTTGATCTGGGTCATTATGAACGGTTTACAGGTGTTGATTGCAGGAAAAGTGATAACATCACAACGGGACGCATCTATTCCTCGGTCATTGCGAAAGAACGTCGGGGCGATTATCTGGGGGCAACAGTACAAGTAATCCCCCACATAACAGACGAAATCAAAGATTTTATAAAAGCAGACCTTGACCAAAGCACCCCCCTTGATTTCTTAATTCTTGAAATTGGAGGCACGGTAGGAGACATTGAAAGCCTCCCTTTTCTAGAAGCAATTCGTCAGTTCAGTAATGAGATTGGAAAATCACAAACCCTCTTTATTCACCTAACCCTTCTCCCCTACATTCAGACAGCCGGAGAAATTAAGACAAAACCTTCCCAACACTCTGTCAAAGAGCTTTTAAGCATGGGAATTCAGCCAGATATTCTTCTCTGTCGATCCAATTTTCATATTCCAGACGAGGCTCGAAAAAAATTAGCTCTCTTTTGTAATGTTAAGCCTGAATGTGTGATTTCAGCGAGCGATGTTGATTCTATTTATCAGGTTCCTCTCAATTACCATAAAGAAGGGTTTGATGACGAAGTTCTTAAATATTTTAAGATTAATCCCAATGAGCATCCTCTTCATCTTGAGCAGTGGGAAGAAATTGATCAACGCATCCATCACCCAAAAAATAGAGTAAAAATAGCCATCGTGGGAAAATATTCTGGCTTTCCAGATGCCTATAAATCTCTTTTAGAAGCCCTCGTCCATGGGGGTATTGCAAATGAGACAAAAGTTTCAATCGAATGGGTAAAGTCTGAAGATCTTGAAACAGAGTCCCTCTCCCTTTCCGATCTTTTTAAAGAAACGGATGGTATTCTCGTTCCTGGAGGGTTTGGAGAACGGGGCACAGAGGGAAAAATAAGAGCCATTGAATATGCACGCATCCATGCTATCCCCTTCTTAGGCATTTGTTTTGGGCTTCAAATGGCTATTGTTGAGGCCGCACGGAATCTTTTAAAGTTGGAAGATGCAAATTCGACTGAATTTGGACAGTGTAAAAATCCAGTTGTCGCTCTTTTAACAGAATGGGAAAAACAAGGAACAAAAGAATTGAGAACGGGTGAAGATAATTTGGGGGGAACAATGCGTTTAGGCACATACCCTTGCAAACTTGCACAAGGATCTCTCATTTCAAGAATCTATAATGGTGCTTCTCTGATCAATGAACGTCACCGTCACCGCTGGGAAGTAAACTCTCTTTATAAATCTCAATTTGAATCTGTTGGAATTCACTTTTCCGGAGAATCTCCCGACGGAAAACTTCCCGAAATTATAGAACGAAGGGACCATCCTTTCTTTATTGGCGTTCAATTTCATCCTGAACTAAAATCGAGACCCTTTAATCCCCATCCTCTTTTTAAAGCTTTTATAAAAGCAGCTTTCACCTATAAATTAGATAAATCAGGAGATCTTAAATGAACCAAGAAACCTTTACTGTCGGGAACGTTACTTTTTCTAATAAAAGCCCCTTAACGTTGATTGCAGGTCCCTGCGCCCTTGAAAGCAGAGAGCATGCCCTTGAAATGGCTCACGCCCTTAAAGAAATAACAGATAAACTTAAGATGGGATTTGTTTTTAAGACTTCATTTGACAAAGCAAACCGCTCAAGTGGATCAACGCCACGTGGCATTGGACTCGAACAGTCTCTCTCTATTTTTGAAGAAATTCGCAGCACCGTAGGGTGTCCTGTTCTCACGGATGTTCATACAATTGATCAGTGCTCTATTGTTGCAGAAGTTGTTGATATTCTTCAGATTCCGGCTTTTCTCTGTCGACAAACAGATCTTTTGGTTGCGGCAGCAAAAACAGGACGTGCTCTTAACATTAAAAAAGGACAATTTCTTGCCCCTTGGGATATGAAAAATATTGTTCAAAAAATCAGAAATGCTGGAAACAACCGTATTTTTGCGTGTGAACGCGGGACAAGTTTTGGATATAATACGCTTATTTCTGACATGCGTTCTCTGCCAATTTTAAAAGAAACCACGGGGTGTCCTGTTGTCTTTGATGCAACACATTCCGTTCAACAACCCGGTGGGCTTGGCGAAAAAAGTGGGGGGGAACGTCATTTTGTTCCCATTCTTGCAAGGGCTGCCGTTGCCGTTGGCATCAGCACGGTTTTTCTAGAAACCCATCAAGATCCCGATAACGCACCCAGTGATGGTCCTAATATGGTTTTCTTAAAAGATATGCCTTCTCTCTTAACAACCCTCCAAAAAATTGATCAACTGATTAAAGAAGACCTTAAGCTCAGCTAAAAAAGATAAGATAATTGTCGCGTAATTTATAAAAAAAGGACCTATAAATGAGTAAAATTATAGATGTTAAAGCACGGGAGATTTTAGATAGCCGCGGATTTCCAACGCTTGAAATTGACGTTTTTTTAGACTCTGGGGCATTTGGAAGAGCCTCTATCCCGTCAGGATCCTCCACGGGAACCCATGAAGCTGTGGAACTTCGTGATGGTGATAAGAATCGCTATAGAGGCAAAGGCGTAAGACGTGCACTTGAAAATATTACGGGGATTATCAGGCCTGCAGTGATCGGTCTTTCTGGACTCGATCAATTTCTGCTCGATCAAACACTTATTGATCTTGATGGTACCCCAAACAAGTCGCATTTAGGGGCAAATGCTATTCTTGGCGTCAGCTTAGCTTACGCCCATGCAGCTGCTAAATCCTTTGGTATCCCTTTATTTCAATATATCGGGGGGGCCTATGCAAATCTTCTTCCTCTTCCCTTGATGAATATCATCAATGGCGGCGTTCATGCGGACAACCCAATTGATATTCAAGAGTTTATGATTGTTCCTTGGGGTGCCAAAACCTTTTCTCAAGCTTTACGCATGGGCTCAGAAACGTTTCATAGCCTTAAAGAAATTCTTTCAGAAAACGGGCTTTTGACAAATGTCGGGGATGAAGGCGGTTTTGCTCCTTTTTTAAAAAGTTCAGATGAAGCCCTTGGATTTATTATAAAAGCCATCGAGCGGGCAGGATATAAACCTGGCGAAGATATTGCCTTGGCCCTTGATGTTGCGTCGACAGAACTCTATAGAGAAGGTCGCTACCAATTAAAGGGAGAAGGTAAAGGCCTCAATCCAGAAGGTCTTATTTCCTATTACGAAGATCTTATCTCCCGTTATCCCATTATTTCAATCGAAGACGGCATGGCAGAAGATGATTGGAAAGGATGGCGACTTCTAACAGAAGCCTTGGGTCAAAAAATTCAGCTGGTGGGAGATGATATTTTTGTAACAAACCCCCTCAGGCTCAAACAAGGAATTGAACATCACCTTGCAAATTCGATTCTCATTAAACCCAATCAAATAGGAACTCTAACAGAAACTTGGGAAGCAATTGATATCGCAAAGCAAAATTCTTATACGACAATTATTTCTCATCGATCGGGAGAGACGGAAGATACAACCATCGCAGATCTTTCTGTGGGATTTTCTTGTGGACAAATTAAAACCGGATCTCTCTCTCGAACAGATCGCATTGCAAAATACAATCAACTTTTACGTATTGAAGAAAAACTTGGAAAAACGGCTCGATTTTCAGGGAAGTCCTATTTTCAACGTTTTCTTAATCCCTCTAAATAAGGCGAAAGTTCACCGATGCTGCATGACATCAAAGATTTTTTTGGGAATTCTTGGCCCTATTTATTTGCAGGATTTATTCTCATTTATTTTATTTATCATCTTATTGGGGGAGAGCATGGACTCATTGCTTGGCGCCACTTAGATGCTGATCTCATCGCGCATCAAAAAACACTTACCACTCTCAAAACGGAAGAAGTTGCCTTAGAAACTTGGGTTAAACAAATGAAAAACCCTATTAATCCGGATTTATTGGAAGAACAAGCTGGAAAACGCCTTAATCTCCATCATCCGGAAGATCGCATCCTTCTTCTTCCGCAAGAGGAATACTCTTTAGAAAAGACACCGCTTTAAGAAGAGGCCCCTTTTTTAAAAAATTTTAAATTTTCTTAATCAACACCCGTTGATCCAAATCCTCCCGTTCCGCGACGAGATTCAGACGCATCTCCCTCGTCTAAAAGACAGGAGGTTACGGTAAAATTACATCTTTGAATGGGAGAAATGACCATTTGAGCACATCTCAATCCACGAGAAATCTCAAATTTAGAGGCACCCAAATTTGCGAGAAGGACTTTTATTTCTCCGTAATAGTCAGAATCAATCGTTCCTGGCGCATTTAAAACAACAATTCCATGATTCAACGACAACCCTGATCTGCTTCGGATTTGACCTTCGAACCCTTTTGGTATTTTCATGGAAAACCCACAAGGAACTAAAAATCGTGCTCCGGGCTCTAAGAGAACGGAACCCTCAATAGCGGCTCTCAAATCGAATCCAGAACTTTCTTCTGTGGCATACTCTGGAAGTGGGAGTCCCTTTCCATGGGAAAGAATTTCAAGAAAAATAGATAAATGAGACACGTGTCAC
>CANMHY010000070.1 GCA_947497675.1 Alphaproteobacteria bacterium | reverse complement strand
GGGGCGGAGCTCTTTCGCCTTTGGCAAAGTCGTCTTGATTTGCTCGTGCTTAATCAGGGCCTTTGATAGTCCTGCAAACAACGATCTCCGTTGTGATTTCGTCCGGCTTAGTTTCCGGTGGGCCATACCATGTCGCATTTACGCTCTCCTCAAAATGGATCTTCTAGCTTTTTCGCAAGTTCTTCAATGTTCTCAGGGGGCCATTCTTGAATGTCCATGCCAAGATGCATGCCCATTCCTTCTAAGACAGCCCGAATCTCATTGAGAGACTTACGACCAAAATTTGCTGTTTTTAGGAGATCTTGTTCAGATTTTTGAACCAAATCACCAATATACACAATGTTTTCATTCTTTAAGCAGTTGGCTGAACGAACAGAAAGTTCAAGCTCATCCACACGGCGCAAAAGATTCCGCATCAATGCATTCTCAACGCCGCCTTCTTTCTCCTTAGGCCGATCTTCAGGCTCTTCAAAGTTAATAAAGGCTTGTGCTTGATCTTGAAGAATACGTGCTGCAAATGCAACAGAATCTTCTGGCGTGATCGCCCCATTTGTTTCAATCGTCATGATCAGCTTATCATAGTCTGTCATTTGACCAACACGGGTATGCTCAACTTTATAAGACACACGCTTGATCGGACTAAACAAAGCATCAATCGGAATCACACCAATGGGCGCATCTTCTTTACGATTGAGCGCAGAAGGAACATATCCACGACCCTCTTCAACCATCAAATCCATCGAGAATTTTGCACCTTTATCCAACGTACAAATAACGAGATCAGGATTTAAAACTTCAATCTCAGGTCCATACTCAAGCATTTGAGCCGTAACAACCATAGGACCTTCAGCCCGAATCTTCATACGACGAATGCCATCCTCATGCATTTTTAATGCCAAGGATTTAACATTTAAAATAATGTCCGTCACATCTTCCAAGACACCAGGGACAGTGGAGAACTCATGAAGAACACCTTCGATCTGGATAGAAGTTACCGCAGCTCCCTGCAAAGAGGAAAGAAGAATACGCCTAACAGCATTTCCCAGTGTCAGTCCAAACCCAGGCTCCAATGGCTCTGCAATGATGGTCGCATCATGCCCAGGAACCCTTCCTTGTTGAACTTCAAGTTTGTGTGGCTTAATTAATGACTGCCAATTTTTCTGGATCACAACAATCGCCCCTTCATAATTTAATAAAAATACAAAAACCTCTTAAAAAGCCATTGCGCTCTTTAAAAAAACCTTAAATCAAACACGGCGCCGCTTGGGAGGACGACAACCATTGTGTGCTATGGGGGTTATATCCCGAATAGACGTCACAACAAGTCCCACTGCTTGCAAAGCTCTTAAAGCTGATTCACGTCCTGTTCCAGGACCTTTTACCTCAACCTCAACTGTTTTCATGCCGTGTTCCATGGCTTTACGCGCACAATCTTCTGCCGCAAGCTGCGCTGCAAAAGGGGTTGACTTCCGAGACCCTTTAAATCCTTTAACCCCAGAAGAAGACCATGAAATCGTATTCCCCTGAAGATCTGAAATCGTAATAACAGTATTATTAAACGTTGCATTCACATGCACGATGCCAGAGACAATATTTTTTCTCTCGCGTCGTTTAACCCTTGGTGCCGATGCTGCTGCTTGCGCCATTTTAAACCCTAACCTTCACAACTTACTTTTTCTTACCTGCGATCGCCTTTGCAGGACCCTTACGCGTCCGTGCATTCGAATGTGTCCGCTGACCTCGAACGGGAAGACCCTTTCGATGACGCAATCCGCGATAGCATCCCAAATCCATTAAACGCTTGATATTCATTCCAATCCCACGACGCAGATCTCCTTCAACCTGAAAATCCTGATCAATGATTTCACGTATCCGCAAAACCTCATCATCGGTGAGTTGGCTCACACGCTTGGTATCAGGAATATTTGCCTTAGAGCAGATATCCTGAGAACTCTTTCGTCCAATTCCAAAAATATATGTCAGTCCAATTTCAACACGCTTATTTGTTGGAATATTAACACCCGCTATTCGTGGCACGGTGCACTCTCCTTATTCTCAAGTTAAAACACCCTTTAGGTCTCACATTAAACCTAAAAGAGATTAGTATTAATCTCTGTCGCAAGAGTCAAGCTTTTCCGACAACGTTCGATAAAATACTTTCAATGGATGACTGCACCTCTTCAGGATTTTTCATGCCATTAACCTCGTATAAAATTCCTTTTTCTTTATAAAAAGAAAGAACAGGAACGGTTTTATCATAATAAACTCTCAAACGCGTCCGAATTGTTTGTTCTTCATCGTCTGAACGTCTCATGAATTCTTTTGACCCACACGTATCACACACCCCCTCTTTTTTGGGATGATGTGAAAGATCATTATAAATCTCACCACATTTAGCACATGAGTATCGGCCTTTAAGACGTCTTATTAAAGCCTCATCATCTACCGTAAGAAGGATCGCAGCATCTATCTTTTCATGACGTTTGTCCAGCATTTTTTCAAGCATTTCTGCTTGAAAGAGTGTACGTGGAATACCATCAAAAATAAAACCATGCTGTGGGACGCCCTTTTGTTCATCCCGAGCAATCATCGCACGCTCAACAACCTCCATTATAAGATCATCACTTGAAAAAAGCCCTTGATCCATAAGATCTTTAACTTTTTTACCAAGCTCAGATCCTTGAGAAACTTCTGCTCTTAAAATATCCCCTGTCGAAAGAATACAAAGACCATGAGACTCAGAAAGAGCTGCACCTTGTGTTCCTTTTCCAACACCAGGAGGTCCAAACAGAATCAGATTCATGGACGCAGTCCCTTACCCTTAGATTTCTTCAAGATTCCTTCGTACTGATGTGCAATTAAATGCGAATGCGCTTGAGCGACCGTATCCATTGTTACGCTCACAACAATCAGAAGGCTTGTTCCTCCAAAATAGAAAGGTAATGTGTAATAAAGTTTAATCACCTCAGGGAGCACACAAATCGCAGAAAGATAAATTGCACCCAGGACGGTTAATCGTGTTAAAATATAGTCGAAATAATCAGCTGTGTTTTTTCCAGGACGAATCCCTAAAACAAATCCACCTGCTTTTTTAAGGTTTTGAGCTGTTTCTTCAGGGTTAAAAACAATCGCTGTATAGAAAAATGAAAAGAACACAATAAGACCAATATAACAAGCAATATAAAGCGATTGACCTTGAGAAATATGGTTTGCAATTTTACTGTACCAAGCACTCCCATCGCTGCTCATAAGGCCCGCCAAAGTCACCGGCAATAAGAGGAGCGCATTTGCAAAAATAGGAGGAATAACACCTGAGCTGTTAAGTTTCAAAGGAAGGTGCGTGCTTTCACCACCATAGATCTTGTTGCCAACTTGCCGTTTTGGATACTGAATTAAAATGCGTCGTTGCGCACGCTCCATAAAAACAATAAAAGCAATAACTGCAACCGCTCCAATAAGAATTGCTGCAATAAAGATCATTGATAAGGCTCCTGTGCGCCCAAGTTCAAGTGTTCCAACAATGGCTTGAGGAAGATTGGCCACAATACCTGCAAAAATGATCATGGAAATTCCATTTCCAAGTCCGCGTTCCGTAATTTGTTCTCCGAGCCACATTAAAAAAACAGTCCCCCCCACAAGGGTGACAACAGCTTCAAACCTAAATAAAAGAGCTGACTCAATAACAACAGCAGAAGCGCCTCCTGTCCCATGCATCGCTTCTAATCCAACAGCAATTCCATAGGCCTGAATAAGAGACAGAAAAACAGTTCCATAGCGGGTATATTGATTCAATTTCTTGCGGCCAGAGTCCCCCTCTTTTTTTAAGGCCTCAAAAGCAGGGTAAACGGCTGTCAATAATTGTACGATAATACTTGCAGAGATGTAGGGCATAATATTTAAGGCAAAAATGCTCATACGGCTTAAAGCGCCTCCCGCAAGCATATCAAACATCGCCAGAATTCCACCAGAATTCTGACGTGCAATTTCAGACATAATCTCAGGATTAATACCAGGAAGAGGAATATAGCTTCCAAAGCGGTAGACAATCAAAGCAAGCAAGGTAAACACAATTCTCTTTTTAAGAACTGTCGCCTTTGAAAAAGCTTTAAAATTTAAACTTGCTGCAAGTTGTTCCGCTGCCGATGCCATACCATCTTCCCTTTATTCAGATTTCTCATCAAGCTCTTTTTTAGCCTTTTTACGCTTAGGTTTTGCCTCTGTCTTTGTTTCAGGCAAAGGAGCCTCAACCAAAAGGTGAACAGTTCCCCCTAACGCTTCAACACGCTCTTTTGCTTTTAGAGAGTAAGACGCGACTTCAATTTCAATTTTACTCGAAAAGTCTCCAGATGCCAAAAGACGCAGTCCTTTATAACCTTCGCGAACAAGACCTACGCTTGCGAGAACGTCGTATGTGATCTTGCCTTTTATAGAAATCGTCTTATCATCAAGAGCTCTTTGAATCCTGCACAGATTAACAATCCCATATTCCGTCTTAAAGCGACTCTTAAAGCCGCGCTTTGGAAGACGACGATGAAGAGGCATCTGCCCCCCTTCAAATCCATTGATTGAAACGCCTGTCCTGGCTTTTTGACCTTTTTGACCGTGTCCTGCCGTTTTTCCGAGGCCAGACCCAATTCCACGCCCTCTGCGTACACGACGTTTACGGGCACCCTTATTATCTCTAATTTGATTTAACTGCATCATTAAATTCCTTAGGCCTTAGCCCTCTATCCGTAACAAATGTTTTACTTTTTCAATCATTCCACGCACACACGGGGTGTCTTCAAGAACACGAGATGAGTGCAACTTCCGGAGTCCCAGTCCCACTAAACAAGCAGATTGATATGCTTGCCTGCGAATTGGACTTTTAATCAAGGTCACCTTGACTGTTTCTGTTTTAACAGCGTTTGAAACTTTTCCGGTCATTCTTGTGTCTCCTTTACCTCTTCACGGCGCGGCAAAATATCACTCACTTTTTTTCCGCGACGAGCTGCTACTTGACGTGGAGAAGCTGCTGAGCTAAGGGCTTCAAACATTGCACGAACCATATTAAATGGATTTGAAGATCCTACAGACTTAGCAACAACATCTTGAATCCCAATGGCCTCAAAAACGGCGCGCATTGGACCACCTGCAATAATTCCTGTTCCAGGAACAGCCGCACGTAAAATGACGTTTCCAGCCCCATAATGGCCATCAACATCATGATGTAACGTCCTGCCTTCCTTCAAAGGAACACGAATCATTTTTCTTTTAGCGCGTTCCGTTGCCTTTTTAACAGCATCAGGAACCTCACGTGCTTTTCCATGACCATGCCCAACCCGGCCACGTCCATCTCCTACCACAACGAGGGCTGAAAAAGAAAATCGACGCCCTCCTTTAATAACTTTCGCAACACGATTCACATTTACCAATTTTTCAATGTAATCCGTATCTTTTTCGTTTGCTGTAT
>CANMHY010000069.1 GCA_947497675.1 Alphaproteobacteria bacterium | reverse complement strand
GTAACGCATCGAGAAGAGACGTTTTTCCATGATCAACATGTCCCATAATTGTAACGACAGGAGGACGCGAAAGCAATTCATGCGAACTATCTTCTTGAGCCCCAAGACTCATTTCAATATCTGCATCTGAAACACGCTTTAATGTATGCCCGAATTCCGTCACAACAAGTTCTGCGGTATCGGCATCAATCACCTGATTGATGGAAACCATCATTCCCATTTTCATCAAAGCTTTTACAACTTCAGCCCCACGAACGGCCATGCGATTCGCAAGTTCTTGAACTGTAATAACCTCCGGAATAATAACATCTCGAATAACTTTTTGATGCTCTTTTTTCGCAGATGTATTTTTTTGAACCCGCGCAAAGGGTCTCATACGCCTTGGAAGGGCAACTTTTCGACGCGTAGAGGATCCTTCTTCGCCACTTTCTGCGTCTTCAGTTTCAACAGACGTCAAATCAAAACGAGAAGGACGATGACTTCCTTCACGACGCGGCGCAACGGCTAATACTTTTTTCTTACCTTTTTTATTTCCCTCATCACTCTCTTCTTCACCAACATCCAACCGTTTTAGAGGGGCTTTCTTTTTAAGCTCAAGATCCTCTTCAACGCTCGTTTCTTTTTTGACCCCAGCTAAAACTTCTGCGGGAGGCATAAATCCAGCCGTTCTATCCCGAAAAGAAAGATGAGAAGGAGGAATTGTATCTTCTTTTACCTCAGACACGGTTGGGAGGGATGTATCCGGTTCAGCGGAAATCTCAGAGATGATTTCCTTGGGAGCTTCTAATACTTCTTCTTGAGAAGGTGGTGTTAATGCACCATCACTCTCTGCCTCTTTGACAGCTTCTGACCGAAAAGACCCCTTCAATGCTTGAAGGCGCACTTCAAGTTCCCCTGCAGTCAAAGTTTTGCTCAAAGACTCTTTACTTTCTTTATCAAAGGATTTTTGCTTTGAGGACGGAACATCAACTGTAGGTTTTTCCTGATCTAAAGAGACCTCGAGAGAAGAATCTTTCTGCAAAAGACGCTTCTTTTTAACTTCCACAGTAACCGTCTTTGAACGACCCTGCTGAAAGCTTTGGCGCACCTGTTGGGGTAACTTTTTATTCCCCACAACGCCAGAAAGCGTCAGTGTTTTTCCTGATTCTGAACTCTTATCATGTGTATCAGTCATGCTTATACCAATAATCCTTTTCTATAAGACATTAAATCTTATTTCTCTATGCTTCAGAGACAGGAGAGTTCTTCTCTTCCTCTTTAAACCAATGGGCCCGAGCTTTCAAAATAAGCGCTTGGGCATCATTCTCAGAAAACCCAAGTGACGCCCCAGAAACCTTTTCTAAAAGCTCATCGGTTGCCAAATCTGCCAAATCATCACGTGCCTTAATCCCATCACGTGCAAGCGTTACCAAAATCTCATCAGGGATTTGAAGATCAATTAAATCTTGAGAAATTTTAAGACTTTTAATTTCTTTCTTCAACTCTTTTTCAGTTTTTTCAAGGGCAGATTTTGCACGTTTTTGCAACTCTTGCGCAATCGTCTCATCAAAACCCTCAATTTGCGTTATTTCTTCCGTTGGCACAAAAGCGACTTCCTCTAATGTTCGGAAACCCTCTGCAACGAGAAGATGCGCAATAACTTCATCGACATCCAATGCTGTCTTAAAGAGCGTAGAGCGAACACGCATTTCTTCATTTCGACGCTCTGATTCAAGAGATTCTGTCGTAATATTGATTGTCCATCCCGTTAGCATGGATGCAAGACGTACATTTTGTCCGCGACGTCCAATGGCAATACTCAATTGTTCATCGGGCACAACCACATCAATAGAGTGCGCCTCTTCATCCAAAACAACCTTTGTCACCTCAGACGGCGTCAGAGCATTAACAACAAAAGTGGACGCATCCGAAGACCAAGGAATGATATCTACTTTTTCTCCTTGAAGCTCATTCACAACAGATTGAACACGACTTCCTCTAACACCCACACAAGAGCCCACAGGATCAATCCCTGGATCTGGTGTGAAGACAGAAATTTTAGCCCGGCTACCAGGGTCACGCGCAACCGAACGAATCTCAATGATCCCATCATAAATTTCTGGAACTTCTTGCATAAACAATTTGGCCATAAACTGAGGATGGGTTCGTGACAAAAAGATCTGAGGGCCTCTGACTTCTGGTTTTACATCCAAAACATAGGCCCGAATCCGATCTCCTGGGCGAAACATTTCTCTTGGAATACTTTCCTCCCGCCTCAAAACTGCCTCTGCTCTTCCCCCTAAGTCAACCGTGACAACACCAAATTCAACACGCTTCACAAGACCACTCACGATATCCCCAATACGATTTTTAAATTCTTCGAATTGACGTTCACGTTCAGCATCCCTGATACGCTGCGTAATGATTTGCTTTCCTGATTGTGCTGCCACACGTCCAAGCTCAATGGGAGGGAGAAGCTCTTGGTAAAAATCACCGAGTTTGAGTTCAGAATCAGCTTCCTGCGCTTCTTTTAAAAGCATTTGCGTCAAATCATTTGCAATCTCTGACACAACTTCCCGATATCGATAAATCGAGATTTCACCTGTTTTAGAATTAATATGGGCCCTGATATCTAAATCTGCACCATATTTTGAACGCGCAGCCTTTTGAATGGCCATTTCCAAGGCTTCAATGACCTCTCCGCGCTCGATTCCTTTTTCCCGAGCAGCCACTTCTGCAACTTGAAGTAATTCAGGACGAACCCCAGATGTTGAAACTGTATCTCGCATGATTTTTTTCTACCCTAATCCCTTTTTATAACCCAAATGATGGCTTTAAATTCGCCTTTCGAATGTTCGACAAAGAAATTTTAAGAACTGATTTTTCTGTGTCAGGTTCTTGATCTATCTCTAACATCAAAACATCCCTAAGGACACCTAAAATTTTTCCTTCAATCTTTTTAAGGCCCCCTTCCTCTTGGAAGAGAGATACTTGAATCAACGACCCAGAAAATCGTTCAAAATCCTCACGTTTTATGAGAGGACGATCGGCTCCCGGAGAACTCACCTCAATATTATAATCCCCTCCGATGGGATCCTTTTCTTCCAGAAGACCTAAAACCTTTTTTGTAACACGCGTACAATCTGAAACTGAAATCGAAATCCCATCATTCCGTTCGATCATAATTTGCAAAAGAGGTGAACTTCCCCCTTTTAAGATCATCCGCACGCAAGAATACCCCATTTCAAAAAGAAGAGGCTCCAGCTGCTCCCGAAAAAATTCTACCCCTTTTTTCTCTGTCATCTTACCCTTCAGAAAAAAAGAGGGCGGATCCAAGACCCACCCACACCACGCTCATAAAGACTGATTACTGAAAAATACCTTACACGCTTAAAAAAAAATCTGCAATTCTTTTTTTTAGGGCCTTTTATTCTCTTTTTTGAAAGCAAAAAATTCTCCTTTTATTGAGGTTTTGCCTGAGCCTAAAAATTTGAGCTCAAGCACCCTTCTACTGCCAGCGATTCGAAAGAGCAATCTTAATACCCCATTCACCCATTTTTTCAGAAAAATCACTTTCGACTGGTTCATAGGGTGTTCCAAACAAACGGCTCAATTCCTTCATCGTAAAGGCACCCACAGCATTCCAGGCTGAAAAAGAATACGCATCCTTCTCTTCTCCTTTTTGGGGCTTTACAATTTCCAAGCTGTGCTCACACCTCTCAATAGTAATCAGTCGAACGCTTTTTTGAGCCTAAGAGAGCGCTTTTGCGAGCTCAATACTTTGACTCGGAATACAGTTGTTATCCTCAAGGCCTACCAATAAAAGGATAGGACCTTTTATCTTAGAAAGATGAGGATAGACCGATTTTTTATTTAAAATCTCTTTTTGCTCTGGAATACGAGGGTCTCCCCCCAAGCTGCAAAATCGTGTTTTCACCATCATTAATAGATTTTATATGTTTTCCAGAGGCATCATACCCAATATCCTCAAGGGCTGTTTTTGGATAGTTGTATGTCCCATTACAGGCAACCGCAAACTTAATTTTCTCTGGAAACCGAGCGGCCATATTCACAGCCATTGTTGCTCCAAAACTCACGCCTCCCACCGCGACACGGTCTGGATCCACATTACGAGACTGAAACAGATTTCAATAAAGCAGGAAAAATGAAGAGATCCCAGACACCAAAACCCCTAAAAAAACACTCTCTTTGTTACAATAGCAGATGCTTTTATATCCATACTCTCAGCAACATCTAACTGAGTTTTTCCTGCAGCTTTTCTTGCTCTCATAAATTCTTCTAAAATTGAAAACTATTCCTTAAGCGATTCGTAATATTTTTTTGTATCAGGATCCCTTAAAGCTTCTTGTTTCAAGTTTTGATGAGAGGATCTCATTTTTTAATCTCCTTCATTCTCTGATGGGCTGTTTTAAGCTCTCTTAAAGGTCTTTTTTCTGTTTTTTTAAAACAATGAACTGTAGACACCCGTATTTTAAAATACAGATCCCCTCTTCATTTAATTTCTGACACCCAAAATAAATGCTTTTGCTTCTTTTTCTCACAAAAACCGATAAGGATCAATGTCGATATGAACCTTTGTTGTTTGTGGAACTTTAATAAGACGCAACCAATCTTCAATAACCTGATGGAGGGGTGCTTTTTTTGTAGCTTTAATGAGAAAGCGCCATCTAAACCGTTTCCCCAGTTGAAACAAAGGCGCTGGAGCCGGCCCTAAAATTGTCATATCTTCTCGAAAGGGTGCTTTTTGTCCCAAAACGCGCGCGACCGCTTCAGCTTCTTGAGGTTTGTGACTTGTGATTATAAGGGCGGCAAGCTTGCCAAAGGGGGGCATTTCTGCTTGGCGCCTTGCTTCCTCTTCTTCTTCTAAAAAGCGATCTCGATCCCCTGAAATCAGCGCTTTCATAACCCCATGTTCCGGACAAAATGTTTGGAGAAAAACACGACCTTTTTTTTGGGCCCGTCCACTACGCCCTGAGACTTGCTGAAGAACCTGATAGGTCTTCTCAGAGGCTCTGAGATCTCCTCCCGTCAAACCAAGATCGGCATCGACAACCCCCACCAATGTGAGATTTGGAAAGTGATGCCCTTTGGCGACAACTTGGGTCCCAATCAAAATATCAATCTCTCCAACCATAATACGACCAACCATTTCTTGAACTTTTTGAACACTTGTCAATGTATCACTGCTGAGGAGAGCCACCCGCGCGTCGGGTAAAAAACCAGTGACTTCTTCAAAAATACGCTCAACCCCCGGACCACATGCAGCAAGTGTTTCTTCAACTTGACAGCTTGGACAAACATCCGGACATTTTAGTCCATGTCCACAATGATGACAGAGAAGCCTCTTTTTCTCGTGATGGAGAACCAACCAAGCACTGCAATTAGGGCATGCGAATCGATAGCCACATCCCCGACACAATGTTAAAGGCGCGTACCCTCGGCGATTTAAAAATAGAAGG
>CANMHY010000068.1 GCA_947497675.1 Alphaproteobacteria bacterium | reverse complement strand
CTTGAGAGTCCAACATTCCTGATAGTTGACGCAGGCTCCGAGCAACAATAATATTTCCCATCACCACCCCATTTGAAGTTTCTAGAAGCATCGTTTTATTAAGATTTTTAGGGCTTTATAGCTAAGCAGCTTCCGCATTTTTTGGGATCAGATACCTTAATCTTTTAGGATCCATTTTTTGGAGCACGAATTTCTTGAAGATGGAGCCATATTCATCATCTACGAGAAATTCATTATAGGTGTTTTTCATGGCTAATGAAACCACCATTTCTGAGGGAAGCGTATTTGGTCTTATGGTCCTCAACCACGTTCCATAGTTTTTCCAAACAACCTCATGAGCATAGATCGATAGGTACTGTACGAGCCCATGAGCGATAAATCCCAATAGGATAAATAAATGATACGAGCGAAGTTTTTTTGCTACGGCCTGCTTGTATTTTTTTGAACAGAATTGCAAATTTTGGTCGCCGCTGCCACGCTTCTTTGGTGACATGCTCTTTAGCCAAAATCGATAGAGAAATGATCCGATTTGATGGACGGTTTGCTTGAACATGACTTCGATTTTAAAACGCAGACTATAAATAAAAATCATATCAGAGGGACTTAAAGTTAAATCCGTTGACATCACAATGGCATTTCCTCTTTTTGGATGTCTCGTAAAAACAAATTGCACCATACCTCCGAACGGTCTCCAGAAAAATTCTTTTTTGCAGTATTCGATCACCAGATTCTGATCTCCTGGCATTCTTATTTTAATAAAAGGAAGATCCGTTTTGAACAAGTCAAACAATTTTATTTTTTTGCCATATTTCTTTGGTCGACCTCGTCCCTGTGATTTCTGTTCCACAAGGGGTTCATAGGCAACAGCCCCCTGTTTCATCATGGTGACGATATGGATTTTTAGAGAAATCAACTTCTTCATGAACCCTCCAGACACATAATATTTATCGAGCACAAGATAGCAAGCTGATAGGCTAAGTTCACTCAAAAGTTCGACCATTTTATCCAACAAAGTGCGATGATCTTTATATGTGAAACGAATTCCTTCATGAATCTGTGCTGCCAATGGAATCGCAAAGTGTGTGGTCAATCCTTTTGCCAAGATTGATAAGGCCTGAATCGAATGGCCCATTATATATTCGGCTTTAGTGTTTGAATCAGACTCTTGATGGAGCCATTTGACCCCTGGCATTTTTTTGCCTTCCTTGCCAATTTTAATTCCATCACCAGCAAGGATGCAACGGCCATTGATGTGAACAATGCTGCTGCCAAAATTTTTGAATACGGTCTTAATCCAGAGAGACTGGAGCAGTGTAAGATTGACCGACGTTGAGGTGAAAAAATGCAACATACTCGTGTAATACATGGAGGCTATTCCAGCACCCCGTGCAAGGCTTGTTACGCCAAGGGTATCAAACTTAATGGTAAACCCTATGAGGACGATGATAAGCCAAAAAAATGTTTTTTTTCTGCTGCAAGCGCCTTCAAATGAATTGACGAGCGATAACCATATACGCCATAATTCCATGTGACCTCTCTTTCTTTCTTAGGTAGTTGTTTCTCAAAACTCAGTTTACCTAAAGAAAAAGAGGTCATCAATATATTAATTTGTTGTTAAATCGGAGAAATTATTTCTAAAGTTTAGACAGCGAGAACTTTGGACTCTCAAGAATCTCTAAAAAAAGAAAAAAAAGAAATCGAGAAAAAGAGCTTCCAAAATTTGGCCTCCATCCTCTCTCGTTTTGAACTATCAAAATGGGATCATAATACACTTATTGGCGCATTTCTTTTTTTAAAAGAATCTTCTGAAAATGAAAAGGAGACATGGAATAAATCCGGAGAAAAATTTCTCAAAAACAAACAAAACGCAATATCTAAAAGAAAAAATATCAGCGCAGAAAATATTTAAAATTTCTAAAAAAATAGAAATTCTTATTAACAAAAGAGACAAAATTATGATTCAAGATAAAATAATTGAAAAGTCAAAACCAAATTCACGCATAAGAACACTTATTCAGATTGGACGTCTTGTCGAAAAATCTTCTCTTCTCAAAACATTTGAGATTGAACTTGGAGAAGATTTACAATCTAATTTAGACGAAAATAATAAAGCTTCTTCTCTCCTTAATTTTCTAATTTATTCAAAAGATCATTTTCTTGAAAATGAAGAGTTTTTAAGAAATAAATTGAAGATTACTGAAAATAAAACGGGAGAGAAACTTCTTAAATAAAGTGATAAACTCAATTCTAATATCTTATCTTCATTAATTGTGTGGGGACAGTTAGAATTACCCACTGCGGACAATTAGAATTCCCTCTTTTAATAGGTAAGATTATGGCATAATTTTCTCCTGTTTTGGAAGTAAAATTTTCTGATATATTTGCACGTTAAAAATTAAGCCTTCAAGTTTTAGTTTGGAATTGTTATCCACAAGCCCTCAGCCCTCCCAGCAGCCCTTATGGCTAAGCTGGGCAGGGGCTTGTGGGCCCTGTGGGTAACGCAATTTCTCCTACAGAAGATTTTTCTGATCTATCATTTTTTTTCCTCATATTTGCTTTTTGAGCACGATAACTTGGAGCGTTGAGTTCTAAAATTTCTGCATGATGAACCAGTCGATCTATGAGGGCAACAGTCGCCATTTCATCAGGGAAGATAGATTTCCACTGGGAAAAGGCCAGATTGCTTGTGACCAAGAGACTCCGTTTCTCATACCGTTCATTTATCAACTGGAACAGAAGATTTGTTTCATCTCGTTGGAAAGGGATGTATGAGATATCATCAATGATGATACATTCTACGCGATCGAGTTGTTTCATAAATTTATGGAGCCCTTTATTTTTTTGAGCTTGACGCAACTCTTCTACAAGCTGAGAAGCTCCTTTAAATAAAATACGTCTTCCCATCAGACACCAGGGGCTAAGAAAATATAAAATACACGATTTTATAGTTTATCATATTGAAAATATGTGATATAAAAGATGTATGAAACACAAATCGGAAAAAATAGAAGAGATTAAAGAAAAGTACAAAAACATCAAGCCATGTCTAACAGAAGTTGGGCGTCGTCTATGGAGTGCGCTTGAAGCAAAATCCTATGGTTACGGAGGCATTGCACTTGTCAGTGAAGCCACAAAGATTTCCAATAAAACAATTCACAAAGGGTTAAAAGAATTAGAAGAAGGAAGGAACACAGAATCTGACCGTCTGAGACAAAAAGGAGGAGGTCGAAAAAAAATAGTAGATACGCAAGAGGGTATTTTGGACGCTCTGAATAACCTTGTAGATCCTACGTCTCGAGGAGATCCCGAATCTCCGTTAAGATGGACAACACGAAGTACATCAAGGCTTTCAAAAGAATTAAATTCTCAAGGATACAGCATATCTTCTCGGACTGTTTATACGCTTTTAAAAGAAATGGATTATAGTTTACAGTCCAATAAAAAATCAAAAGAAGGAAGCTCCCATGAGGATCGAGATGCTCAATTCAACTATATTAATGAAACGGTAAAAGAAGCGATAAAGAAGAAACAACCTTCAATTTCAGTTGATACAAAGAAAAAAGAAAACATCGGAGATTATAAAAATAATGGGAGAGAATATGCCAAGAAAGGAAATCCTGTAAAAACAAACACGCATGATTTTCCAAATAAGAAGCTTGGGAAGGTTGCCCCTTATGGAATTTATGATATTGATCAGAACAATGGATTGGTAAATGTCGGGATTAGTCATGATACAGCTGAATTTGCAGTTCATTCAATTCGGACGTGGTGGCATAAAATGGGAAAAGTTTCTTATCCAATGGCGACAGATCTTGTTATTACAGCAGATTGTGGAGGAAGCAATGGAAACCGAGTGAGGCTTTGGAAATTAGAGTTACAGAAATTTGCAACTGAGACCAATCTTAATATTCATGTTCGGCACTTTCCTCCGGGAACAAGCAAGTGGAATAAAATAGAACATCGTATGTTTAGTTTTATCTCAATTAATTGGAGGGGAAAACCTCTTTTAACGAGAGAAACGGTCATTAATTTAATTGCCGCAACAAAGACAGAAAAAGGTCTTATGATCAAAGCTTTTTTAGATAAAAACTATTATGAAAAAGGAAGAAAAATCAATAAAGCAGAAGTCGAGGATCTAAATATTATAAGGGATGAATTTCATCCAGAATGGAACTATACTGTCAAACCTAAATCGTCTACTTTTTAATTATTAGAAGTGTATTTTATTTTTTCTTGACTCCTTACCGAAGGAAGGGTCATCATTTTTTGAGGCTTTGGGCGCGCAACAAGGTACGTTCTCACACAAAGACGCCTCAGGCCTGGAATCGTTCCAATATATTTGTTTATAAAAGACCCTAGCCCCAGAAATTTTTGAGGAATCAATTGACGATATTCTTTTTTTATAACTTCGAATCCTGAGAGATTTAAAAGGTGCTCAATGTCTGATGTCACGAGATAATTTTGAGAAATGGTTGGTTTTTTGAGTTTTAAAAATTCTGCAACCTTAAGAATAGGTTCCCAGTACTTTGAATAATAACTAATGATGATACGCGTTTCGGGAGCGCTAAAACGATGGAGGGCCTCTAGGGTGTTTTGAATATCATTCAAAAATCCAATTGTATCCGACAGAATAATAATATCAAACACTTGATCTTTTAGAAAAGAAAGATTTTCTTCAACATCTGCCTCAAAAAATGTTAAGGAGGGATGTTTTTTTTGTGAATACGCAACAAGATCAGAACTTAAATCGACCCCAATACCAAGAGAAGGAGAGAGAGAAGCTAATAAATCACCATTTCCAGATCCAAGATTTTCAACCCTTTTGGAACAAGAAATCCATGATAGTCCCTGTCTTGTTCGTGAAAAAATTTATTTCTTTTTTTGCTTGTGTGCCAATCTAAACTCTTGTGAATACAGGAGATGATTTTCTGTTTGCGATTCAAAGGGAAACCTCTTTATAAGTTTAATAGTGCCGAAACCCTATAAGATTTTTCCTCTTAAATCAAATCCCTTCTCCGAAATGTCCTTAAAAGCTTTTTCAAGGATTTCCACGTCTTAGAAAAGCCGGGATTTGGAGATCCTCCTCAGGCGTCTCTTCTTCAATTCCAGGGAGACTCGCTTGCACAACAAATTCAGAGCCCCCACGATTTTGAAATTTTTCAGAAGAACTCGAAGCACCAGATTTCTGAGAAGTATTTTCATCTTCCAAGCGAGACACTTTAAAGCCCATCAATCTCTCAAAAAAACCAGGCTTACGCTGTTCTTTTTGCGGCTCTGACTCTAAATTCCATGTCGGATAGGAAGGTGCGATGGGCGAAATATTTGCATAAGTCTCTTCTTTATTAAGACTCAAGGACGCTTCATTTCCCTGAGCAGTATCGAGGATTAAAGATGTTTCTGCCGTATCAGAGACGCTCAGATTTTCAAAATTTGGAAGAGACTCCATTCCTGTTAAAACAGAGGAACCCATCATTGAGAGACCAGAGGA
>CANMHY010000067.1 GCA_947497675.1 Alphaproteobacteria bacterium | reverse complement strand
GGGCACAAAAAGAAATTGTCTCTTCTTTAATTTGCTCGGGCGTACAAAAAATATGCGCATCGTCTTGAACAAGACTGCGAACCCGCATAAGGCCATGGAGAGACCCGGAAGGCTCATTACGATGGCAGGATCCAAACTCAGAAAACCTTAAAGGAAGATCCCGATAACTCTTAATCCCTTGTTTAAAAATTTGAATATGCCCAGGGCAACTCATCGGTTTTAAAGCAAGGTCACGATCTTCATCTTTTAGAACAAACATCTCTTCACGGAATTTCTCCCAGTGACCTGACGCCTCCCATAAACTCCGATCTAAAATCTCTGGTGTATGAACTTCTTGATAACCTTGTTTGAAAAGGCATTTTCTCATATAATTTTGAAGAAGAACATAAAGGGCCCATCCTTTGGGATGCCAAAAAATACTCCCCCGTGCTTCTTCTTGGAGATGAAATAAATTCATCTCATGGCCTAATTTACGATGATCTCGCTTTTCCGCCTCTTCCAGTTGATATAAATAATCCTTTAATTCTTTTTCTGTTGCCCACGCCGTCCCATACATACGTTGCAGCATAGGGTTGTTAGAGTTTCCACGCCAATAAGCCCCTGCAAGCTTCATGAGCTTAAAGTGTTTTCCGATTTTTCCCGTTGACGGCAAATGAGGCCCCCTGCAAAGATCGATAAAATTCCCTTGACGATAAAGGGTAATCGTCTCTCCTTTGGGGATACTTTCAACAAGCTCTGCCTTAAACATTTCTCCTTGGTTTTTAAAAAAAGTGAGCGCGTCATCACGGGACCATTCTTCACGCTCAAAAGGCGTATTTCGATCAATAATTTCCCGCATCTTTTGCTCAATGGTCTCAAAATTTTCTGTTGAAAACGCTTCTTTCCGATAAAAATCGTAATAAAAGCCGTTTTCAATGGCGGGACCAATGGTAATTTGAGTTTCGGGATAGAGCTCTTTTACAGCTTCCGCTAAAATATGGGCCGTATCATGACGTAAAATCTCAAGACCCTCTGGATCTTGACGGGTAATAATTTCAATGGAAGCATCCTCCTCAAGAGGACGCGTCAAATCTCTAAGCGTGCCATTCACACGAATTGCAACAGCATCTTCTGACAAACGCTTTCCAATGGAAGCAGCGATGCTTTCTCCCGTCACGATGCTCCCTTTTTGAGGATATGTGCGACAAGACCCATCGGGTAATTTTATATCAAGAACGTCTTTCATCTTTCAACCCTTAAAAATCTTTCTTTAGAGCATCTTTGTCATGCTCTAAAAGGTTTTTCCATACACGATCAACCTCTAATCTACTTAAATCTTTTTCACACAGATAACAAACTTTTTTTCCAAAGGGACCACAAAGATCTGGATTTGATTCCGTTAAATTAAAGAGCACCGTACACGGACATCCAATAAGAGCAAGGAGATGCATGGGTCCTGTATCATTCCCAAGTGCACAAAAAGCACGCCTTCCCAAATGGGCTAAATCCGCAAAAGAGGTCTTTCCAATAAGATTTATGAGATAAGGACGGGGAGATTTAAAAGCTTCAATTAAGTCTTTTTCACCGGGACCCCCTATAATAATTGCTCTTATTTTCTTTTCCCGAAGCCGATTCAAAATCTCGAACCATTCTTCAAGGGGCCATCTTTTCTGAAGACGCGTTGGAGCGCCTCCTGGCACAAGAATAACAAAAGGATCATTCGTCTCAAGAATTTGGGCTGTTTCAACACCCACTTTCTTCTTTAATAAAAAAGAAAGATCAGGCGGGACAACTTTCAAAAGACCGGCATCCTGCAATTGTTCTTTTTGCCGCTCCAACGTATGTTGAAAGTCCCGCTGTTTGTTTTTATGAGGATGACTACACCCAAAGGCAATTCCTGAAAATTTTCCACACCAGCCCAAGAGCTTTAAATAATAAAAATAGCGTGAGGTATGCGACGAGGTTTGAAGATCATAAATCATCTCAAAATTCTGATTTTTAAGCCTCCAAAGACGCCGCATAAGCTTAAAAACATGTCTTCCTTTTAACCTCGGAAAGACCAAAACGGTATTAAAATAATCAGAATCCTCAGCCAACTCTTTAAAAGCCGGCGTTGTCAAAAGCGTTAAATGATCTTCTTTATAGTGATCTCTGAGACTTTTAAAGGGGCCCAGGGCCTGTAGAAAATCTCCCAAAGCCCCAAGTTTAATAACTAAAATTTTTTTCATTTAAAATTTCTTTATAAACATCAAGTGTTCGTTCACACATCACCTCTTTGGTAAATTCTGTCTCAACCGTTGAGCGTCCCGATAGTCCTAACCGATTTCTTTCTTCCTTTGAAAGAGATAATATTTTATTTAAGACTTCTGTCAATGATTCAGTGTCTCCGGGCTTAAAGAAGAATCCATTTCTTTGATCTTCCACAATTTCAAGGGCACCGCCATGAGCGGGGGCAATGACCGGTTTTTCCATCGCAAAAGCTTCAATCATGATCCGCCCAAAAGCCTCAGGATCCGTTGAAGCTGAAATCACCACATCGGCAAGAGAGAGAACAAGTGGCATATCAGATCGATGTCCAACAATTTTTACATGCCCAGACAACCCTTTTTCTTTTATAAACGTCTCCAGCTGATCACGATACTCTTGCCGTCCCTGATCGTCTCCCACAAGAAGTGCAAAATAGTTTTTTGTACTCAACCCCAGCAACGCCTCTAAAAAGAGCTTTTGGCCCTTCCAGGATGTCAGTCGTCCTGGCAAAATTAAAAGGGGACGCTCTTCGTCAAAAGGAAGCCCCAATTCCTTTCGAAAGGCTCTTTTTTGAGCCTTAGAAATTTTTTGAGGGTTGAAAGACGCGAGATTAACACCTCTTGGTATAATCCGAATTTTTTCAAAAGGTGTTTTATAAAAAGTCTCTATCTGATGCCCAATAAACTTAGAATTAGCGATGACAACATCTCCTCTTGTCATAATGCCATTATAGTATTTCTTAAAGAGACCTGATGTATTATAAGCCCCATGGAACGTCGTTACAAACGGAATATCCATCGTTTGCGCTGCCCAATAAGCACTCCATGCTGGTGCTCGGCTGCGTCCATGAACAAGAGAAATTTTTTCCTCTTTTATGATCTCTCTTATTTTTTTTGAATTTTTCCAAATTTGCACTGGATTTTTAGATTTTAAGGGAAGATTGATATGACGAACCCCCATTTTTTGAAGGGACTCAACAAGCCTCCCTCCTTGAGACGCCACAACAGAGCCCCATCCCTTTTGACAAAGAGCTTCAGCAATATCAAGTGTTGTCTGCTCAACACCTCCCGTTTCAAGACTGGGCAAGACCTGCAGGATCGTAGGGAGCTTCATTAAAACAACCCCTTTTCAAAAATATCCTTTAATCCTTCACGAAAAGTTGGAAATTTTAGATCCTCTCCGATAAACTCTTTCATTTTTTGATTTGAAACACGCTTGTTTTCTTTTAAAAAAGAGAAAGAGGAGCGCACTTGTTCTTCTTCTTCTTCTTCTTTTTCTTTTTCTTTTTCTTTTTCTTTTTCTTTTTTCAAAGGGACTTCTTGCCCGAGAAGAGAATAAGCGTAGCCTCTCACGTCCTCAAAAGAGGCAGGCCGATCATCTGCCCCATTGAAAAGAGAAAATTTTGAAGAAAGAGACAGAGATTTGACAAGAAACGTACAAATATCATCGACATGGATGCGTGAAAACACATGCGTCGGCACTCTCGTTTTTGGATCATCTTTTCCCTCTTTTACGCGTTGAAGGACGTTCCGGAAAGGCCCATAAATCCCTGAAAGTCGATAAATCAAGAGAGAGCATTCCTGCCTCTCGGCCCATTTTTTCCAAGCGTCTTCAGATTTTAGGCGTCCAAGTCCTTCAGGAGTCTCTCCCCGCGTTTCAGAATTTTCATCCACCCAATCTCCGTGATGATCTCCATAAACAGAGGTACTTGAAAGATATCCCACCCAAGAGGGCACTTTCTTCTGTTTGATTAAAAAAGAAAGACCCTCATCCTCTTCTTGTGATGGTGGAATAGATGATAAGACATGCGTGATGGTGTCCAAAGGCTCTGGCCTCGAAAATAAAACAGGATCAAACCCGAGTTCCTTTAAATGCGGCTGAGAGCTGGAGCTGCGGGTTGTTGCAAACACTTGCCATCCTTCTTTGAGAAGGTGGCAGCCCAAAAATTCTCCAACATATCCACATCCAAGAAGTAAAATTGATTTTTGTGTCATCATCTTGCCTGCTTAAAAATCAAGATGATCATAAATTTCATCTGGAGGGATTCCCGGGATACGATCCTTCAGAAGCAACCTAAAACTTGGACGGCATTTAAGACGGGCATACCATTCCTTTGCATGTTTATAATCATCCCACTTAATATTGCCAAAGTAGTCAACCGTTGAGAGATGGGAAGCCGCCGCAATATCTGCAATCGAAAGAGCCTCCCCTACAAGCCAGTGTCTTTCTTGAATCAATTCATCGAGATACTTCATGTGAAGCGCAATAAACCCCAATGATTTTCGAATGCGTGCAGAGTCGGGACCCCCATGCCCTACCAAACGCTTAAAAATCCGCTCAAACAAGAGAGGCCCACTTACTTCAAGAAAAAACTTTTCATCAAACCAGCCAATGAGTCTGAGAACCTCTGCACGTGTCAAAGGTGTGTCCCCCATCAAGGGTCTTTCAGAATAAGTTTCATCTAAATATTGGCAAATGGCCTGACTATGGGAAATCACATGTTCTTTCGGAGGACGACGGGGGTCCACTAAAATATTTTCGATAAGAACAGGAACTTGACCCGCAGGATTAAATTTTAGAAATTCTGGACGACGTTTCCAAATCGGCTCATAAAGAAGCGTTGCCTCAAGCTTCTTTTCACTGAGGACGACCCGTACCTTCCTTGAAAATGGACAGAGCGGAAAATGGTACAATTGTCTCATCTAATTTCTTTCTAAGTCTTTAAAACAGTCATCATACATTTAAATCTAATCGAGAGTACGCTCTCAATCAAGAGAAGATAGGTTTTTTTCCGCTTCGAGACGAAAAGAAAGCTTTCTTTCAACAGACACAACAATCGGCTTTCCATCTTTAAGAGCAGGAAGAAAACTCAATGTTTTTGCATGCGCCACCGCATGATTATCAAGAAGCATCCAGCCACTTTGTTTTCGAACAGA
This sequence comes from Alphaproteobacteria bacterium, assembly GCA_947497675.1. Lineage (GTDB taxonomy): Bacteria > Pseudomonadota > Alphaproteobacteria > 16-39-46 > 16-39-46 > 16-39-46. Next base: position 348 of record CANMHY010000067.1, on the reverse strand, counting down.
AACGTCATGAACGTTACCTTTTTCATCAATCGTCAAAAGAAGGGTAACATCTCCTTCTAACCCTTGACGCCTGGCCTCTTCAGGATACGATACCCGGCTGCCTTGAAGAATTTTAGGTGCTTTCAAAAAAGAATCTGAAGTCTCCGATAAGGACTCAAAATCAGATTTTTCAAGCGTTTTCTCACCATTTTGCTGCTCAGAGAGAGGTCTCTTTGAGGTCGTCTCGAGCATTTTAAAAACAGGAGAGAGGCTCTCTGAAAAGTCTCTCCGCATTTCCGGATTTCGGAAAGATTTTTTAAGATCCTGTTTCTTCTTTCCCGAAGAGAGGTTGTTTTTTTGATTTTTTGA
>CANMHY010000066.1 GCA_947497675.1 Alphaproteobacteria bacterium | reverse complement strand
CAACATCAGGACCTCTAAATGCAAAGGTAAGAAAGGCAACGTCTGAATACCAAGAAGCTTCTGAAAGTACTCAAAAATTTATCAAGAAGAAAGAGAACGGCTCCGTTTCTAACAAAAAAAAGAGGCATGATTTAGATAAAAAGCTCTTTGAGGCCAAAATAAATGAGGAGAGAACAAAACTTAATTTAGAAGAAGCAACAAAGCATTTAACAGATACTCAAGAAGCAAAACGTGCCCTGGGAGAGATCTATCACCCGTTTAATTTAAAGACCGGGGAGGCACAAACACCAGAGCAAGTCAGCCTTAAACTGGAGGAACAGTTCTCCCTTATTAAAGGTGTCGCAGTGACGGCAAAACTATCGGAAAATAGCTTTAATCGTCTTGAAAAAGCTCATCGGGTTTTTAAAGGGATGGTTGCAACATGGGCTTTTTTTGGCAACGGTCAAAACATACATTGCTGATCTTGGTTTAACGAAAGAGTTAGAGCTCTTGATTATAGAGGTTCTCATCCCTGCAATTTATTTGGGCATTACGGCTAAAAAGGCTCGAAATGCAGAGGAGAAAAAATTAATATTGGCCCAGTCAAACAGTCTCTTTGAACGTTTAAATGCAACAGAACTCTGGCGTCAACTCGAGAAAGAAGAACGACTTAAGATAGAGAAAGTTTCAAAAAATTGCGCTGATCTCTTCCAAAGATCAAGCTCCTGTGTTGAGGGACGCAATGGGTATCTTTCCCTTCGACATCATGGTCTTCATAAATTAAGCACGAGAAAATTAACCGTTTTAACGGTATTGCATAATTATTTTATCAAAAGGCCAAACGGGACAACGGCTGCAGAGAGATTTTTTGAGCAAAAACCAAAAGAGCTTTTTGGAGTCTTGTTGGAACAATTTCCATACCCACCAAGACCCGCTGTAAAGCCTCATAAATTAGCGGCTTGACCCTACTGGTGGCCGAAACGATGAACAAGGCCGATTTTTTTGAAACACTTCTTATTTTATAAATATATTTGACTTTTTAACGGATATTATAGTATTCTTTATGTAGATAAAATTACCATAATGGATACGATGATGTCTTTAAGTCTTATGTCACCCCATGAAATATCTCTCCATGTTGCGAAGCTTTCTCAAGCCAAAAGGCTCTCCTTAAATCTTAGTCAAAAAAGCCTTTCAGAACGATCAGGCGTTAGTTTTGGTGTTTTAAAGAAATTTGAACGCACAGGTAAAATCTCATTAGAGTCGCTCCTTAAAATTGCCCTTGTTCTTGACGCGTTAGAAGCGTTCAAAGATCTTTTTAAGCCTCTTCCTCCTGAACAATTTTTGTCTATTGATGCCCTTTTGAAAGATCAAACTCGAAAGAGAGGCCGTCATTGAATTTTAAAAATATTTCTGTGATTCATGTCCGTTATTTTACACCTGCAGAAAACCTGCCAGTCGGAAGATTAGCGCTCATGGAGCGGAAAATATTCTTTGAATATCATCCAGAGTTCCTCGAAAAAGGACTCGAGCTCTCCCCCTTTAAGCTCCCCTTAAAGCCTGGTCTTATCCCGTGTAAAGACCTTTTATTTGAAGGCCTTTTTGGTGTTTTTAATGACAGCCTGCCAGATGGCTGGGGAAGACTTCTTCTTGATCGAAAACTCCTAAAACATGGAATTATGCCAGGTGATCTCTCGCCCCTCGACAGACTACGTTACGTCGGAAAGAGTGGCATGGGCGCTTTAACATATCATCCAGAAACAGAAGCCACGCACCCAATCTATCTTCAAGATTTAGATGAAATAGAAAACGAAATTCTCCAATTCCAAGATAATGAAGATGACCAATTTGTGGATGATCTCCTTGATTTGAATAGCTCTTCAGCCGGTGCACGTCCTAAAATCATTGTAAATCTTTCAAAAGATTCTGAAAATCCAAACACGATGACGACCGAAAACTCTGATTGGATCATTAAATTTCGATCCTCTCTTGATCCCAAGGAGAGCGGAATGATCGAATATGCATACCATCTCATGGCAAAGGCCGCTCATCTCGATGTTCCAGAGGCACGGTTATTTCCATCTAAAAAAAATGTTGGATATTTTGGTGTCAAGAGATTTGATCGCATTGGGGACAAGCGTCTCCATATGCATACCATAAGCGGACTTCTCCATAGTGATCATAGAATTCCAAGTCTTGATTATAATACAATCATGAAAGCAACACTCTTATTGACCAAAAATGTACAAGACTGCGAAAAGCAATTTAAAAATTCTGTTTTCAACATTCTCACTCACAATCGTGATGATCATGCTAAGAATTTTTCTTTCTTGATGGATGAAACAGGAAAATGGCGTGTATCACCTGCTTATGATTTAACGTTTTCAAGGGGCCCTTCGGGCGAACACTGTACAATGATTCTGGGAGAGGGTAAAAATCCGACGCTTTCTCATCTTTTAAAACTCGCAGAGGGAGGAGGCCTTAAAAAACAAAGAGCCCAGGAAATCATAAGTGAAGTCCAGGAAACCGTCTCAAAATGGCCCTTCTTTGCAAAAGAGTGTGGGGTGAGTAAATCAACTTCTCAAAGAATTCAATTATCCCTCGAACATGTTTCTAAAACTTTTTTTGTTTAATCAGACTTTCTCTCTTTCTCATTCTTCACTGAAATGCTCTTTCTGCTTCAATCAAAATAGGCTATATCAAGATAGAAACATGAGGACCACAAGTATATTCCCATAAAAACAAAAAACCTTAATCCTTCCCCCTCGATTGATCCTGCTCTTCTTGAAGAAGCAGCTGAAGTCCTCTCACGTCGGTTTGACCCCCCTATTCAGATTGAGTCTGCTGTTGCCTTAAGTGACCCAACACGGCGCAATCTTATTTTAAGAGTCAAACTCCAAAATTGTTCCCAAGGATGCCCTGAAAGCGTTATTCTTAAGCAATCTTTAAGGGAAACCTCAGAGAACTATCAAGAAATTTTTGATCGATTTGCAAGAGACTGGGCAGGCCTTGAGTTTTCAAACGAACTCAACACAAAAATACCTCTAACACCCAAATTTTATGGAGGAAGCCTGAAATTCCGCTTCATTTTGATGGAAGATCTGGGAGAGGTTCACACCAGCCTCGTCGATGCTTTAACAAGTCACTCTAAAACAGAGGCTCTTTCTTCTCTCACGCGCTATATGCAGGTCATTGCCAAATTGCATGGGCTTGGATCAAAACATGTTAAAAACTATACAACAAAACTTCAAAGCCTCACACCAACTCCCCTTCCCTGGCTAGAAAGCGCTGAAGAAACATGCTCTAAAACCCTAAAAATTCTTGAAAAATTTAAGATTCCGCTCACCGCATGTTTCGAAAATGAAATCACGTCTGTTTTTAGCATTGTAAAGGATCCTGGTCCCTTTACCACTTTAATCCACGGCGATATCTGTCCTGATAATGTATTTGATGACTCAACACACAATGACATGCGTATTATTGACTTTGAGTGGGGTTTTGTTGGAAACGCTCTCTTGGATGCTGTTTATCTTCGCATGTGTATGCCCACATGCTGGTGTGCAAAAGTTTTTCCAGAAGAGATTATTGACATCTTTGACCCCCTTTACAGAAAAGAACTTATGAAGCACTTACCCGACGCCTCTTGTGATGCTCTTTATTATGAATCTTATGCGGCAGCATGCGCCTATTGGATGCTCGGAAGAATTTCAAATTTAGAGAATATTTTAGAGAAAGATAATGATCTTTCAGATCCAAAATACGCAAATTTGCACCCCAATTGGAAGCCTAAGGATAATCAACAAAGGCCCCGTACACGCTATCGTCTACAAGCCTTTGTCCTTGTTTCAGAAAAATATGATCTTTTTCCATCTCTCAGAGCAATGGCTCAGGCTGTTTTGAAAGAATTAGAACATCTCTGGAAAGACACTGAACCTCTTGCAGTTTACCGAGCCTTTGAGTAAAGAATTCCTGAATTTTTTCAACCGTATTCTTATATCCTGCACCCTCTCCCTTATTTGTATTTCTCTTCATGGTCAATAAGCCATTTTTTACGCGAGATCCCTCCTCCATAGCCGCCAAGGTCTCCGTTGCTGTTGATAATCCGATGGCAGGGAATCACTATGGCAATCTGATTGGCCCCATTGGCATTCGCCACAGCTCGAGTCGCTGACGGTTTTCCCATGAGCTTGGATTGATCAGCATAACTTCGGGTTTCTCCATAGGGAATGGTGAGAAGTGTTTCCCAAACTCCCTTCTGAAAAGGACTACCCATAAGATGAAGAGGCGTTTTAAACAGTTTTAAGGTCCCCTCAAAGTAAGATTTGAGTTCTGTCTCAATAGACGCAATAATGTCGGTTCGTCCCGGAATGATTGCAGACTTTGTTCGAAGCCGAAGCCTTTCGATTTCGCGCTCAAGTCCGCGCCGCTCGACAAATTCTAAAAGATACAAAGCTTTCTCATCAGAGATCGCCAGAATTGGCCCCAAGGGTGAATCCAGCCAAGCAGCTTTAAGGAGTGGACTCTGCTGATCAAAATTCGTAGGAGCCGCTCCCATAATTTTAGAAAAAGCATCTCTGAATCCACTGCTTGACTCATATCCTGCATTTAGTTGCGCTTCAATCACAGTCTCTCCTCCTCGAATTTGCTTCATGGCAAGTCCCATACGACGCGCCCTGGCATAGGCGACAAAGGTCATACCAAAGCGTTTTTTAAACTGACGACGGGCCGTTGAACCATCCACTGACAACCTTCCAAAATCTTGATCTTTCCATCTCTTTTCAGGGTTTTCTTCCACAGCTTCCACCAGAGTTCGCACAAGATCAGATACAGACCCAGGATGAGAGAGAGGACGGCATCTTAAACAAGGTCTAAAAGAAGCAAGTAGCGCCTCTTGAACCGTTTGATAAAACTCACAGTTTTCAAATTTTGGCTTACGGGCTGAGCATGTCGGACGACAAAAAATACCTGTTGTGGTAATGCCTGCATAAAATACCCCCTCATAGTCTGTGTTTTTATCCAACAGTGCCTGGTAAAATTCTTGTTTTGTTTTTTCGTCCAACATTTTTTGTGTCAATAACCTCTCTCATAAAAGCAATTTCACTAAAATAGTTTCTTTAGTATACGGGATCTAAATATATACGCGACCGAAATTCAGGCATTGATTTTTTTTTAATGTTGATGAGATCTCTCCGCTAAAGTTCATACATCAACAATCAATTTTTTTTATATAATACATATGGATCTTTTGCTTCTTCATGAATAGATATTTTATACCATCCCTGTTTTTCGTAAAAACTGCACACATCTAGATTATCCAGTGCAACTTTAAGGGTCAGAGGACGCTTAAGATTATTTTCTGCAGTTTTTAAAAGTTGAGTACCAATATTTTTTCTTTGAAAAAGAGGATGAACAAATAAATTATGAACAAAATTATGGGGAAAATAAATCGAAACAAAGCCAATAATAACGCCCTTTTCTTCTGCTATCCACACCACGTCATTTGCAGTAGATTTTTTAAAATTACCAATTTCGAATTCTTTTGTGCAACGTGAC
>CANMHY010000065.1 GCA_947497675.1 Alphaproteobacteria bacterium | reverse complement strand
TCCCATTGTCATACTATAGTTTTTCAGCTGTGTCCCGCTTTATTTTTATTTTTTTTCAGAACTTAAAGTCGAATTTCTTTCGATAACGGGGTTGACCGAATATTTACGATTTCGCTGGGGGCACTCGTTTTAGCCGGCGGCATTTCTTTTGTAGCGTTGGCGGCGTTTGAGAGAGATAAGGGAAGGAATGAAAGAGGACATACCTTGGATAAACAACGTCCAAGCACGGAAGTTTCCTCTGTATTTTTCCCTGTTTCTGAAATAAGGAAAGGAGCCTATGTTCATGTGGATGTGATAAATAATGCCATGAGCGGGACGGACGGGCATAAAATTGCAGGGATCATAAAGTCTTTATCTCCGGAAGATCAAAAAAATGTTGCAGTTTCAATGGAAATTTCTCCTGAAACGTCTTCTGAAGATCGGGAAGTATTCGAAAAATATGGGACTATGTATGAAGATAATACGATAAAAATGTATGGAGACGATTTTGTTGGGTTGGCGAACGAAGAAATAGTTCCAAAAGCTTTGGGATTCATTGAGGCACATGGGCTAAAGTGGAGTTCAGATTGGATTTCTATTAAACAGGGTTCGGGGATGGGAGTTAAGAAACATCCGCATGATTTTTGGATGGTTAAAGATCTGACTGTTGTACGCGATAACAGGGAGGAAGTTCTTTATGATAAGAGCGGAAAACAACTTGCGTCTCAGGAGTTCAAGTCTAGACGCGTAACTATAGTGGATAAAAAGCTTGCTGTAAAAGTCCTTCAAAAATTAGATTCAGACGCAGAAGTCAGTGTAACCCTTAAAGCTCCCGCTGAACCTTCTGAGGTTGAAAAACTAAAATCTTTTGGATTCATAGATGCGGGTGATGGAAATTTGGCTGCATCTCAAATCAAAGCGAAAGACGCTTTGTCTTTGATTTCAAATCATTCTTTTGAGGCTTTTATTGAAATGATTCTTGCACAGCATCTCCTAACTGCAGGCTCTTGACCTCCACTATGGGGAGCACAGTGGGGGCTTCATCTTCAGAAAATACTCTTAAATAAAGAGTAGACTTAAGAAAAAGAGAGGGTTTTTGAGTTGAAACCCTCTCTTTTTTGAGCCATTGGAAGCGACGCAAAGACGTATTTTGAGAGAAATTTTGAAGATCGAGAAAAACTTATTTGAGGTTTTTGTGATTTCAAAAAAGTGATATTTCCTAAAAAAGATAAAAATACGACTAAATCGATCTCCTTACACCCTTTAACCCACAGAAAACTCCCATGAAACTCAAAAACAGAAGAGCCCCCTTTTTTATAACAATTGCATTGATGATCTTTTCTTTTGGTTCCCTAGAAGCCAGAAAAATTGAAAAGGGAGATCAGCCTACGGGTGCAATGGAATCCGGTCTTAGGAGAGGCAACAGAACGATCATTAATGTGTGCTTGGTGAAGAAGGAATCATTTGTTCAGTGGGATAATCGAGACTCTAAATTAAGCGGAACTGAGCCCGAAGGGTTGATAAAAGCTTTGCAGTTCGTGCCCCTTGAAAAAAGAAAAGAGATTAGGGCAGAGGTGAGGCTTCGTGGAAATGCATCTCCTGAAGCACAAAGTCTTTTAAGTGCATACGGTGACATCTCTAAGACAGAAACCTTTGACCTCCAAGGTGACCGCTTTGAGACCTTTTTAACAGATTGGAACAGTGCTCATCACTTAAGCGGAGAATTTTTTGTAAAAATTCACAATAGACTTCCCATAGAGGCATGGTATGGGAGCTTTTCTGATTCAGAAAGACGTTTCATGGTGCCCTTTGACGTTCTTGTTAAAAGAGGAAACGTCATCTTCGCCTCTGCAGAAGACAAAGAAGCTGTTTGGAATTTTGGAAAGGGGATTCATTTTAACCATGATTTAAGGTCGGGGCGTATTTCTGTTCTGGGGTCCCCCTCAATCGATAAAATGCTCGGATTTCTGCCAAGCGATGCACGCGTTGAGCTACAAATTCAAGGGCCCGCTCCCACTGAAATTGTACAAATACTTGAGGAAAAAGGAATTTCATATGCATTTGAAAAAGATAATACTCTGAAGGCAGAGAGATTCCCTGTGAATATCGCTTCTGAAATTCTGGAATTGGATCAAGAAAATTCCAAAATGATGATTGCGTTTAAGGATGATCTCTGGAGTTCTGAAGACATGCAAAAATTGAGGAAGACCGTAACGCTGATCTTTGAGAAGTAACAAGAAGCCTTTTAGAAATTAATTCTTTTTAAAAAAAGAAGTTCAGACAAAAGAGTGCTTTTTGAAAAAGAGCTCTTTTTTTGAAAAATCAGGAGCTGAAAAGGTATTTTCAGGATTTTTTCTGTAAAATCAGAGGGGGTATACAGGCTTTTTTGAGGGTGTCAGACTTTAAAAAAAATGGTATGATCAAAGAATTAGAAAGATAATAACAACAAAGACCAAAGATAACAGAACAAAATAAAAAAAATAATAAACACGGAGAAACAACATGAAAGTCAATAAAATCGCAACTATCTCTTTAGGAATCTTCATCTGTCATTTTTCCATCTAAGCCCAATCAAATAAAGGCTTGAGGGCTTTTTCGGTCAGACACTAATTAGGAGCACTTCTTTTATCCAGCAATTTTTCCTTTGCTTCTGTGGAAGAGGGAAAAAAGGATGAAAGAAAGACGAGCAGAGATTCGCTTCAGGTAGAGCCTCTCTATGGAACAGGGATGGGTTTGAGAATAAGTTTAACCTAGTATTTGACAAATCAATCTCAGGGATAAACTTCCCTGAAGTTATCTTTAAAAACCTTCCCGACGATAAAGTCGACGAGTTAATAAAAGGAAATTTAAATGGAGAAAGTAGGATAAGGGACAGGCGTACTTTTGTCCAGGACTCCTCCTCCGTAAAAGCTCCTTAAAAAGAGAGTATGTATTCTGATAGAGATGCATGCTCTCTTTATTTTAGAAGGGAAGATTTTAACAATAGAGGGAGTGCATGAGGGACATGGATATTCTAAGAGAAAAAAATAGCCTGAAAATTTAAATTTTTTAAGAAAATTTCTCGTGTTGGGAATCTATGAAAATCCTGTTCTTATACCCCCCAAATTCCAAAATTCAGACAGTTTATAGGTAACTCAGCGTATTAAGGATCGGAAGCGAGGGATGTTCTATCACAAGGATCTTCAAAATCTCTGGGTGGGGTAGCCTCTTTCTGCCCTTTATGATCTTGAGAAGGGAAATGAGGCAATCTTGTTTTTTGTGAGGGTTTCTTTCGAAGTGTGATATAGGTATGGCACTTGGTCTTGTTTTTCGTCAAAGAACGAAAAAATTTCACTAAAAGTTTCAGATTAACGGCATTTTAGAAACATAAAAGAGGATTTCTCTAAAATTTTATTAAGATTCTCTCTCTAAATTTAAAATCGCTGGAAAAGTTAAACCTGTCCCCTATAATGAAGGTTTATTGATGTCGTTTATACAAATATGAGAGAAAGGATAGAATGTCCAAAGAAGATTTGATGGAATTTCAAGGTGTGGTGATTGAGCTTTTGCCGAATGCCATGTTTCGAGTACAGTTAGACAATGAGCACATTGTCCTTGCCCATACGTCGGGTAAGATGCGCAAAAATAGAATTCGTGTTCTCGTTGGGGATCGTGTGATGGTGGAAATGACCCCCTATGATTTGACCAAAGGGCGCATCTCTTTCCGCGAGAAATAAGCCATGAAGCTTATTCTAGCGTCCAGCTCTCCAAGACGCCGTGATCTTTTAAAGTCCATTGGTGTGGATAATTTTGAGGTAATTCCGGCGCATCTTGATGAAACCCCCCGCAAAAGAGAATTACCTAAGGCTCTTTCAGAAAGACTTGCCATGGAGAAGGCTTGGAAAGTTTTTAAGGAACAAAAAGGAGAGTCCCAATTTGTTCTTGCCGCCGATACGGTTGTGGCGTGTGGACGCCGGATTGTTGCAGCACCGGATTCTTTGGAAACTGCCCGAAAGTGTCTTGACCTCTTGTCTGGAAAAAGTCACCGGGTTTATACAGCTCTTTGTTTGATTTCTCCCGAGGAGCGTGTTTGGCGGCGTGTTGTTGAGACACGTGTGTGCTTTAAACGCCTGGAAGCTCTTGAAAAAGAGGCGTATATTAAGACCCAAGAAGGATTTGGAAAAGCCGGTGGGTATGCCATTCAAGGGTATGCCGGCGGTTTTGTAAAACAGATTAATGGATCCTACACGGGTATTCTGGGGCTTCCTCTTTACGAGACCCGTAATCTATTAATTGGAGCTGGCGTTATTTCTCCAGATGCCAAGGCGTAACTGCTCAAAGAATGATGATATTCTATGTCTCTTTTCCCCCCCATCATTGAAAACATTCAAAAAGCAGCTCAGCTTTTAAGAGAAGGGGAACTTGTCGCTTTTCCAACGGAGACCGTTTATGGCCTCGGAGCTGATGCATTTCAGGAAGAGGCGTGTCAGAAAATCTATGCAGCTAAAGGCCGCCCCTCCTTTAACCCGTTGATTGTTCATTGTTTAGAAAACGCTCAAGTAGACGCTCTTGCTGTCCTCGGACAAGACGCTCAGAAACTAGCAGAGACGTTTTGGCCAGGACCTCTGACCTTGGTTTTAAAAAAAAGGGAACCTTCTCTTTTGCCATCGATTGTGACAGCTGGTCTTGAGACGGTGGCTGTTCGCGTTCCTCTTCATCCAACGGCACGTGCTCTTTTAAAAGCTTTTGGAGGCCCTATTGCGGCGCCAAGCGCAAACCGATCCGGATTTCTTTCTCCCACGCTTGCTCATCATGTTTTAGAGGATCTTCACTCTAAAGTGGCTATGATTCTGGAAGGTCCTCCCATAGAGGTGGGGTTAGAGTCTACCATCATAGATCTTTCAGGGGATGCCCCCATTCTTTTAAGAGCTGGGGGACTTGAGATTGAAAAGATTGAAGAATGCCTTGGGCAAAAGATCCTCATGAATCAAACAGTTTCAAAAATTAAGTCTCCAGGACAGCTGTTAAAGCATTATGCACCCCATCTTCCACTTCGACTCAATGTTCAAGACGTGGACTCTCAAGAAGGGCTCTTAGCTTTTGGAAGCGCGCTCTCAGGCTCCAAAGTTACTTTTAACCTGAGTGAGACGGAAAATTTAGAAGAAGCGGCCCACCATCTTTTTGCCTTTTTGCATCTCTTGGATGAAAGATCGGACATTACAGGAATTGCAGTCCAATCTATTCCAGAACATGGATTAGGAATCGCTATTAATGATCGATTAAGGCGGGCTGCAGAGGGAGCAAGGGATGTAGATCTCTTAAAAAGACTATGATCTTACAAATGTGAGAAGAAGGGTGATATCATATCTATCAGCATGTCTTAGGGCTTCTATATACTTTTTACGAATTGAATTATCAGGGTGTCTTTCTTCTGCACTTCCCCAAGAAAAACGGGGACATCCATTTTTTAAAAGAAATAAGTCTGTCATAAGTCGTGCATGACGACCATTTCCATTTGGAAAGGGGTGAATTGAAACAAGCCGATGATGGAGGCGTGTGGCGATTTCATCCATCCCATA
>CANMHY010000064.1 GCA_947497675.1 Alphaproteobacteria bacterium | reverse complement strand
GTCCAAAAGAAGAACGTCGGGGTCTCCTGCTAAAGCCCGCGCTAAAAGGATTCGGCGCTTTTCGCCCCCGGAGAGCTTTTCAAGGTTTGTGGTTGTTTTCATTTCAAGGGCATCGAGGAGCATCTCTGCCTCATAGGGCTGACACCCTCCTTCCATAACCGTCTCAAGGGCGGTTTTTTGGAAAGGAAGATCTAAATCTTGAGGAAGATAATGAATCTTTGTGTGAGGTCTTTTATAAAAAAGTCCACGATCCAATTCAATTGTTCCAGAAAGGACTTTTAGAAGCGTCGACTTACCAGCACCATTGCTTCCAATAAGACAAATATGATCATTCTCTAAGACATTAATGTCAAGATCTTCGAACAGGGTCCTGACACCATAGTTAAGGTACCCATTATGGATTGTAAGAACAGGAAGGGTCATGCCATAAACTGTTCTTCAATGATCCGTCTCTCAAGGGTATGATCAGGATCAAAAAGGAGGGTCAGAGTTTTAGAGGTGTCTTCCTTGACGGAAACAGAGAGGGGAGAGGCAAGTTCATGAAAATCTGCCGTGCATGTGACGGGTCTTTTAAGAGGATCAAGGACCTCAAAACGAACGTCAGCCGTTTTAGGAAGAAGAGCACCATGCCAGCGGCGGGGCCTAAAAATATTAATGGGCGTTAAAGCTAACAAATTAGCTTCCAAGGGAAGGATGGGACCTCCTGCTGAAAAGTTGTACGCTGTACTGCCCGCAGGGGTTGAAAGGAGAATTCCATCTCCAACAAGTGTCTCAAGACGGAGAACACCATCGACGAAAAGACGAATTTTTGCACTTTGAGATGTTTGTCTTAAAAGAGAAACCTCATTAATGGCGTATGCAATTTGTTCTTCTCCTTTTTCATTAACAATCTGCATGACAAGAGGATGAAGACGAATGGGCTGAGAGAGATGAAGCTTTTTGAAAAGATCCTGAGGGGGATCGAATTGAAAGGTGTTCATCAAAAAACCGACGGTTCCACAATTAATTCCATAGACAGGAAGTTCTTTTTGTTGATTAAGGAGGGTATGGAGCGCTCTCAACATAAACCCATCCCCTCCAAGAACAATGACAACATCCGCATTTTCTAGGGAGGAAGGTGTATAACTTTTTAAAAAATAAGCATAATATTCTTGTGCAAGAGGTTTTTCATCCACAAGAAAGGCAGGTTTTTTAAAAGGGGTCTCAAAGGGCATGAGAGGAATCCTATTTGACGGGGTCTTCTTGCGTAAAGGCCGGGTAAATAATGACCTTCGTAAGGACAAGGAGAATTATAAAAATCACGAGGACGAGACACGGCATTGGATACACCGTATCGTTGTGAACAATAGACATGATATACGTAAGCCCTGCAATGATACTATAATAAAAGCAGCCATACAAGGCCCCAGCCGTTCCTGCGGCGTAAGCATAATGTTTTAAAGCATGACTTAAGCAAAGGGGGACAGAAAGCCCAACGCCTAAAAGAAGCCCACTAAAAGGACCCAGAATATAAAGGAGAGACATAAGTTTGTTTTCGTCTGTGATAAAACCCAAAAAAGAAAAGCTCAAAAGAAAAATACTTGATAAGAAACAGATAAAAATGCCGCCCAATAAAACCTTTTTTTCAGGAAAGATAGAAATAAATCGTCGCGTTAGGTAAGACCCAAGGACGAGAGAGAGCGCTGGAATAAAGAGAAGAATCCCATAAAGACTTGGTCTAATCCCCAAAAAGCCGATGAGATAAAAAGGTCCTTCTGCAATAAAGATGAAGATGACACTGTGAAGACCTCCTACCATTATACCAAATGAAATAAGCAAGGGGTCTTTAATCATTTTCGGAAGTACTTTTAAAATGGATGCACGATGTGTTTCTTGAGGCTTCGTTTCTTTTAAAGATCTAAAAATATAAAGTTCAAGCATGATCCCTGTGAGAAAAAGGCCTAAAAAAATCATGCGCCAGTTCATAAAGTCCGTTAAAATTCCACCAATGACCGGTCCGAGCACCGGCGAAAAAGAAAGAGCGATCGCAACAGTTGCAAAGACATGGGAGCGTTCCCTTCCTTCAAAGGAATCTCGGGCAATTGTTTGAGAGATGACGGATCCAACGGAGCCCCCAAAGGCTTGCAGAAATCTACTCAAAAAAAGGGTCCAGAAAGAGGGGGCGAGTGCACATCCTAAACTTCCAAGGCAATAGAAAAGAAATCCTAGGATCATAATGGGTTTGCGCCCCCATTTGTCAGAAAGAGGTCCCCAGAAAAGAATTCCAAGAGCGAATCCAATGAGATAAATGGTGAGTGTTGTCTGAACGAGACCATGACTCACACAAAGGGCTTCCGAGATACTTGGAAGGGCAGGAGAATAAATGGTTTCCCCAATTTGAGGAAGGCCAGCCATTAAAATAATCAAAAGAAGAGAGGGCTTTGGGATAGTCCAAGATGCTTTTGAGGACGTCATGTTGAAGAATGGCTTAAGAGATGAACAAGACTCTCTGTTATATACTGAAGAACGTCCTGCGTTAAATATCCATGCATGGGAAGACTTAAAACCTCATGGGCCAGCGCCTCAGAATTTGGGAGATGGTGGCCGAGGGCCGTTGGATAGTGTTGATAGGCTTTTTGCTGATGGAGAGGTTTTACGTAATAAATAGCCGTTGGAATCCCAAGCGTCTGAAGATCTTGAATGAGTTTTTCACGGGGGGTTTCTGGGTTTAAACGGAGGGTGTATTGGGCCCAAGAAGACGTCGTGTTGGGGAGAAGAAGAGGCGTGGTAGCAACAGAAGAAAGTGATCTATTGTAAAAGACGGCCGCTTTCTGGCGCGCGATAAGTTCATTGGGGAAAATTTTAAGTTTTTCGAGCAGAACGGCAGCTTGAAGCGTGTCAAGTCGTCCATTCATTCCAATATGAACGTTGTCATATTTATCTTTGCCTTGACCATGAACACGTAAAGAGATGAGTGTTTCTGCAAGGTCATCGTCTTCTGTAAAAATGGCACCCCCATCGCCATAACACCCAAGGGGTTTAGCGGGGAAGAAGCTTGTCGACGTTGCAAGCCCAAATGTTCCAACGGAACGATTTTTATAAGTTGCCCCGAAACTCTGTGCAGAATCTGAAAGAATCCAAAGGTGGTTTTCAGCAGCAATGGTCTCAAGGGCATCGTAATCGGCTGGAGCTCCAAAGAGATCAACGGGAATAATGGCGGTTGGATGAAGTCCGAGTTCTTTGGCGTGCCTGATCCCTTGCTTTAAACTTAAAGGATCCATATTAAAGGTATCTTTGAGAACATCTATAAAAACAGGGGTTGCGCCCATCCATGCGACGACTTCTGCCGTTGCTGCAAAGGTAAAGGAAGGGACAAAAACAGCATCTCCCGGTTTTACGTTTTTGGCCATGAGAATGAGAGCCAAGGCATCTGTTCCATTCGCACACGTGATTGTGTGCTTTGCCCCACAAAATTCAGAGAGCTTCTTCTCAAGATCAAAGATCTCGGAACCCATAATGTAAGATCCATGATCCAGAATACGATGAAAAGCTTCATTAATTTGAGGGCGAATCTGCGCTTGTTGAGACTTAAGATCAATAAAAGGAATGGGGAGAGAGAGATTAAGCTTTTGCGACATGGGAGGCCTCTTTTAGAAAATGGAGGGCATTTCGAGTATCAATGATAAGTTTCGAGTGCTCTGAAAGAAATTTATAATCGACACTGTCATGATCTGTTAAGACGAGAACGGCATCATAAGTGGCAAGATTTTTTTGTGTTAGAGGAGTAGATTCAAGTCCGGAAATCGAAGGGTGTTCGCGTGTGGTGGGAACAGTAAGAATGTAAGGATCGTGATAATCAACCTCTGCTCCCTTGCTTTTTAAAAGATCATAAATAACCAAAGAGGGGCTTTCACGGATATCATCAACATTTTTCTTGTAGGCCATTCCCATAATAAGAAGGCGTGATCCATTAAGACTTCTTGAAAACCTCTTATCCAATTCATCTCGAAGCCTGTCCACGACATAAAGAGGCATCGACGTGTTGATCTCCCCTGAAAGCTCAACAAAGCGTGTTGGAACACCATATTCACGTGCTTTCCAGGTTAAATAAAAGGGGTCGATGGGGATGCAATGACCCCCAAGACCGGGCCCTGGATAAAAAGGCATAAATCCAAAAGGTTTTGTTTTTGCTGCATCAATAACTTCCCAAATATTAATCCCCATTTTTTCATAAATGACTTTGAGCTCATTGACGAGGGCAATGTTGGCAGATCTAAAAATATTTTCTGTAAGCTTAACGGCCTCTGCTGTGCGCGCTGAACTGACGGAAATGACTTTGGGGACGATTTGCTCATAAAGTGTCACGCTTAAATCCCGGGATTGGGGGTCATCTGCGCCCACAACTTTAGGGATACTTGCTGTTTCAAAGTTTGGATTTCCAGGGTCTTCACGCTCAGGAGAATAACTTAAGAAAAAATCATGTCCCGTCACAAGTCCTGTCTTTTCGAGAAGAGGACGCATCAGTTCGTCCGTTGTGCCCGGGTAAGTCGTCGACTCAAGGACAATCAATTGTCCTTTTTGAAGATGTTTTGAAATTGTTTCCGTGGTTGAGACAATATAAGTCATATCGGGTTCACGGTTTTTAGTGAGGGGCGTCGGGACGCAAATTAAAATGGCATCTGCTTTTTTCAAAATCTCAGGATCAGAACTTGCCTCGAAATCTAGACTTTGTGACAAACTTTGCACGGCGGACGCTGAAATACTTTTAATATAAGAATGTCCCTTTTTTAAAGCTGTAATTTTTGATGTATCAAGATCAAAGGCAAGGACAGGAAATCCTTGTTTATGAAAGGTTAAAGCGAGAGGAAGACCCACATACCCAACACCGATGATTGCAATTTTAGCCTTATGGGAGATAATTTTTTGATTTAAATTCTCAAAAAAAGAGGGGGCGCTTAACGTCATGGAGAACAAAATCCTTTGCTTTAAAAGAGTTGGATGAAATTCTTGAAACCGATATTTCTCTTATATAACTAACGTCCTAGCAGAGGAAAGGAAAATCAAAGTTTGTTGCGATATATTACAAGAAAAAATAGAGACCTTAAAAATGGAGATCCTGAGGATGTCTTTTTTCTTTAAGAGAAAAGAATAAAGAAGCCTAAAAAGGCACAAAGCCCTCTAAAAAAGTAAAATTTGGCGTCTCCTACGGGATTTGAACCCGTGTTGCTGCCGTGAGAGGGCAGTGTCCTAGGCCTCTAGACGAAGGAGACAGAAGAGCCTTTTTCATAACATAAAGAAGGGGCGTGCTTCAAGACAATTTTTTTGACATCCTCTTCTTCTTAAAAGAAGGAGAGGATGTCAGGGAAAGTCAATGTTAACGCTTAATCTTTAAACATGGGGAGGATATGTTTAATTTGTTTAGGAGTGCTTTGAGGCTCATTGCGTTATGAGAGACGGGATCTTCATAAAAATCTTTTAGATTTACCCACCAGTGATGTCTGCTCGAGGCCTTTACGGTTTCGTGAGAGGTAGAAATCCCCTGTTCTTTTGAGAGTTTTTCGAG
>CANMHY010000063.1 GCA_947497675.1 Alphaproteobacteria bacterium | reverse complement strand
TTTTCTTTCACCCGGAATTGCTGTAAATCAAAAGCAGAGACGTAAAAAAGCCTTTAACTTTTTAAGAGAATCGCGTATTCTAAAGAGAGCCTAAAAAAATAATTTAAAAACTTTGAAACTTTCAGGGAGACTTTCATGATACAGCTTTTTAAAAAATCCGCCTTTGCTTTGCTTTTGTACGGGGCTTTGCTCTTTGTTCCACACATGGGAGAGTGCGAAAAACTTAAAGATCGAGTTTATGGATCAGAAGCTCAGGCTTCAGATGGAACCCCAAAAACATCGATTAAGATCCAAGGAAGTACAATTAATGGTCATTTCCATAGAGGTTCCAGTAAAGTTCCATTTAGCGGAGTTATAAACTCAGCCGGTCTCGCAGAAGTTGCTCATAACTGCACGGGGTCATGTCCAGACGGGGTTGCTGCCAAAAGCATAGTAAAATTTGAGGCATCTGGCTCTGGTAAATTAGTTGCAACCTCCCATTGGATTGATCCAAAGACAAGTGAAGCGGCCAAAGCAAGCGAGGAACTTGTTGAAATGGCTTAATTTTTAGGGTGAGCATCACACCTAACCAAATAAACGTGGAACTTTAAGGTCTAAAAGGCATTTTCCTTGCACGCGTCCTTGCGTTTAAGGAAATGCTTTGAGCCTTCCAGGCAGAAAATGTCACACGCCCCCTAAGAGAACTCAATCCAAAATTTCAGAATCTTCTTTTTAATGTTTTCTGAAACAGAAACGATTTCTTTAAGCCTGTCCCGACTTTCTAAAAAGACAGTCGGGATTAATCTTTAGATCTCGGTAAAGCGTGTCCCATTGGGAAGAGGCCTCTTTTTCAAAGATAAAATCTTTTTTACCATCCGTTAAAAGCCATATATTTTCACGGAGTTCCTGATCAAGTTGTGACGTCTCCCATCCTGTATATCCAAGCAAAAATAAGAATTTTTGAGGGCCACGTCCCTCTGAAATATGTGCCAAAACATCAATCCGATTCGTCAAGCAAAATTCTTGTCCGTCCACACTCATTTCCAACGTATCAGGACCTTTGTAATCGGGTGTATGAAGGACAAAGCCACGACTTGTATCCACAGGTCCTCCAAAATTAATCCTGGACGACGTTTGAGAAGAAATGGTGGATAATTTTAACTCGATCAAGAGATCTCTGAGAGAAGGAGTATACAGGGGACGATTTAAAATAAGTCCCACCACCCCATGTTCGTCCTGTCCGCAAATTAAAATAATCGTCTTAAAAAAAAGAGAGTCTTCCATATGAGGCGTCGATACAAGAAATTTCCCGACCAAAGAGCCATTTGTATCCATAACATCTATCCTCTTAAAATTTTTCAACTTTGTATGCTTTTCCGCAACGGAAATCTTGGATTTTTTAAATATTAAATGTATAGTAGGGAACTTCATTTTTAAGAAGAACCCCTCTCTTTCTGACGGCTTCTTTCGCAAAGATATACAGCAATCCTGTCCTTGTCCAGTGGATCAAACATATGATTTTAAAATTTAAAAAAGTAAAGACGTTCTCCTTCTTTTTTTTTCAAGGATTTTTCGTATGTGTCTTTGGGCTCTTTCTGTCAAATAGCCTTTTAGCCTCCCCGGAAGATCCAGCCCAAGTTCAGATTCTAAGTTCTTCTACCCATCTTGGACAAGAGTCGTCATGTCTCCTCGGTCTTGAGATTACCCTAAAAGAGGGATGGCATATTTATGCCCCGCAAAAAGATT
This sequence comes from Alphaproteobacteria bacterium, assembly GCA_947497675.1. Classification (GTDB taxonomy): domain Bacteria; phylum Pseudomonadota; class Alphaproteobacteria; order 16-39-46; family 16-39-46; genus 16-39-46. The sequence goes on along the minus strand of CANMHY010000063.1, from coordinate 3,830 downwards.
CTTCTTTTATGCCACCAACTTTTGAGAATAATACCTCCCTTAATCTGAACAATTTTAGAACCTTCTGGCCGCCTCCCTTGAAAATTTCAAAGGAAGGTGGGGGCGCTCTCGTTTATTCTCAAAAAACGATCATTCCTTTTATGGCCTCCATTCAAGATCCCTCTCAAGAAGCCCTTCTAAAAACCACATTAAAGCTTGTTGCCTGTAATGATACGCAGTGTGTTCCCCTGACCAAAGACCTTTTGTTTGCCATTTCACCGGGTCCTTTAACGCCAACCTCCGAAGCTCCTCTTCTAAAAACCCTTCTTGAAAATGCTTCTGTTGAATTTCCAGAACCGCTTTCTGCTCCCGACGAATCTTTCTTATCTTTTTTAACCCTTCTTGGAAGCGCTTTTTTAGGAGGACTTATTTTAAATTTTATGCCCTGTGTTCTCCCTGTCCTTTCTTTAAAATTTCTCTCCGTTCTTAAAAAAAGGTCCTCCCCCACCCACCTCACGCCTTCTCATCTTAAAATTCGATTCTTAATGAGTTTTTTGGGGATTTTAACCTTTTTTTTCGGATTTGGACTGATCAGCTCTCTCGCACATTTTTTTGGAGGACACATCGGATGGGGGTTTCAGTTTCAAAATCCTTATTTTTTAGGAGCGATGATTCTTGTCCTTCTTTTATTTTCTCTGAATCTTTGGGGTCTTTTTGAAATCAACCTCCCCTCTTTCCTCTTAGATTGGATCGCCCAGAAAAAAGGACTTCCTCAAAAAGATGGGATACCTAAAAACACGTTCTCTTTTTTTGCGAGTGATTATGCCTCTGGGCTTTTTGCAGCACTTCTAGCAACCCCTTGTACCGCCCCTTTCCTGAGCGTTGCTTTAGGTGCAAGCTTAACACAGGCGCCTTTGCATATTTTTCTAATATTCTTGAGCATTGGAACTGGATTTGGGCTTCCCTATCTTCTCATGATTTTTTATCCTCAAGTTCTCTTTAAACTCCCCTCTCCTGGGCCTTGGATGAAAACTTTTAAACGAACCTTAAGTCTTGGACTTATTGGAACAGCTCTTTGGCTGACATTCGTTCTCTTTCTCCCTAATTTTTCTATTTTAGAGAATGATTCTTCTTGGGTTTCGTTTTCACCTCAATCCATAGAGGACCACCTTCAAAAAGGAGACTCCGTTCTCGTCGATGTTACCGCCGAATGGTGTCTTACCTGCAAAATGAATAAATTTAGAGTCTATCAAAAAACTTCCCTAAAACGTCTCTTCAAAGAACGGGGGATTATTCTCATGCGCGCGGATTGGACACGCTCAAATCCAGAGATTGAACATTACTTGAAAAGTTTTAAGCGAACTGCTATTCCTTTTACGGTATATTATACCCCTCAGCATCCAAATGGACGCATTCTTCCCGAACTTTTAACCCCTTCTTTTCTGACCGACCTTATTCAGGAGACCCCATAATGTTTATCGTCACAGGCGGCGCCGGTTTTATTGGATCAAATCTCGTTAAAAAACTAGAGGATCTCTTTCCGAAAACAGAGGTCGTTGTAGCGGATGTTTTTGGCACTTCTGAAAAGTGGCAAAATATCGTTAAACGTTTTAACATCTCAAATCTCATCGACCCTTCTGAGCTTTTGAATTTTCTTGACGCTCACGCCTCTAAAATTCAAGCAATTTTTCATTTAGGGGCCATTTCGTCAACGGTCGAGAAGGACGTAGACCTTATTATCAACGCTAACATTCGCTTGAGTCTTGATCTTTGGAATTGGTGTGCGCTACATGAAACACCTTTTATCTATGCGTCCTCAGCCGCAACCTATGGCGATGGAGAGCATGGATTTTCAGATGACATGACCTTTGAAAACCTCCGAAAACTAAGACCCTTAAATGCCTATGGATGGAGCAAACACTTTTTCGATCTACAAGCGATGCGCCTACTTGAGGAAAATAAGTGCCCCCCTCAATGGGCCGGCCTTAAATTTTTTAATGTTTATGGACCCAACGAAGACCATAAAGGGGGCCAAAAAAGCGTCATTGCAGCCTTCACCCCTCAAATTCAAAAAGACGGAAAAATTCGGCTTTTTAAGTCTAACGATCCTGCTTTTAAAGATGGTGAACAACTTCGTGATTTTGTTTGGGTGGAAGACTGTGTCAATGTGATGATATGGCTCTATCAAAATCCATCCGTCAGCGGCCTTTTTAATGTTGGAACGGGACAGGCGCGCAGTTTTAATGATCTTGCAAAATCAGTGTTTAAGGCCCTCTCTAAACCCACCACGATTGACTATATCGACATGCCAGAAGCGCTTCAAAGTAAATATCAAAACTTTACAGAAGCCTCCCTCACAAACTTAAGAAAGGCAGGATTTTCTCAGTCTTTTACGTGCATTGAAGAGGGTGTTCGACTTTATGTTCAAAACTTCCTAATGAACCCGGATCCATATCTCTGATGAGTCTTCCTTTTCCAAGTTTCTCACCCATTGCACTCACCATTGGCCCTGTCAATGTAACTTGGTATGGAATTTCCTATGCCGTAGGCATTTTTCTAGGCTGGCGTTATATTTTGCATCTTCTCAAAAAACATGCCTCTCCCCCCTTAACGTCTCAAACTTTTGATGATTTTATTGCTTGGGCCATTTTCGCGATTATCGTTGGAGGAAGGCTTGGGTATATTTTGTTCTACAGACCCCTTTCTTATCTCTCCCATCCTTTTGAAATACTCTATACCTGGGAAGGTGGGATGTCTTTTCATGGCGGACTTTTGGGTGTTCTTATCGCGGCGCTCTTTTTTTGTCGCTCGAAAAAAATTCCGCTCTTACAATTTACGGATTTTTTAGCCTGTGCCGCTCCCATTGGGATTTTCTTGGGACGCCTTGCAAATTTTGTAAATGGAGAGTTATTTGGACGGACGACGTCGGTTATCTGGGGCATTTATTTTCCAAAAGGGGGCAACGTTCCAAGACATCCAAGTCAGCTCTATGAGGCTTTTTTTGAAGGTTTTCTCCTTTTTTCTCTTCTTTTTTTCCTTGCAAGAAGTAACGCCTCCTGGAAAAGACACGGGTTTTTGACAGGTGTTGGACTCCTCGGATATGGGCTCTTGCGCTTTGGATGTGAGTTCTTTCGCCTGCCAGATGCTTATCTTGGATTCTTTCTCCAAAGTTTTACATGGGGGCAGCTTCTCTCCCTTCCTATGATTCTTCTGGCCATGATTCTGCTTGGAGGTATTCTCCTTAAAAAAAGAGGGCAGCCTCTTTAATGTCCGAGCTTCATCACATCCTTGAGCAGAAAATTCTGAAAGAGGGTCCTCTTAAGATTTCGACATTCATGGACCTTTGTCTTTTCCACCCTCACCACGGATACTATAAAAAATCACTCCCTCTTGGAAGTTCAGGAGATTTCATCACAGCCCCTGAAATATCGCAACTTTTTGGAGAAATGATTGGTCTGTATTTCGTCGATCTTTGGGAAAAATTAAATACTCCGATTTCTTTTAATTTTATTGAGTTTGGGCCCGGAAATGGAACGTTGCTGAGAGACATAATGGGGGTGTTTCAAAAATTTTCTCTTTTAAATAAAACACGTTTTTTCCTTCTTGAGATCAACCCGCGCCTCCGTCAAAAACAAGATCTTCTCTGGAGACCTTTCGGGGCACCTTGTCGTTGGTTCGATGAGATTTCAACTCTTTTAACAGCCCTTCCTTCTCTGCCTACTTTTTTTGTGGGCAACGAATTTTTAGATGTTTTTCCCATAGATCAACATATCTTTAAAGAAACAGGGTGGTGGGAAAGGTGCGTTACATTCGAGGCAGGGTCTTTTAAAATTGAAGAAATCCCTTGCCCT
>CANMHY010000062.1 GCA_947497675.1 Alphaproteobacteria bacterium | reverse complement strand
CCATTTTAGCCTCTTAAAAAATTTAACCTATGACTTGAATCATACCTTAAATTTGACGAATCGTAAATATTATGAATACTTTTGGGCTAAAATTGTGGTGAAGATCATAAACGATACCTTATGTAGAAATTCTATTTTAACTCTTTCCTCACCCCTAAAAAGTGTCTCGATTTTGAAGATCTTCAACTTCCTTAAGACGAACTTTACGCATCTCTTCCATAGACCCTTGTGGAGAGTCTGGGTCATAAAGATCAATCGCTAACTTTCCATCAAGATGATCGATTTCATGCTGAAGAAGACGCGCAAGAAACCCTCGTGCCATTCCCTCAACAACCTCTCCCTCTTCTGTCTGACCGGTATACGTTATTGTTTTATAGCGCCACACTTTTCCCATACGTGATTCTACCGAATAACACGCTTCCCAATCTAAAGTCTTTTCACCTTCTGGATGAGGAATATAAGAAGGGTTTATAAGAGGGGTCAACGGCACTAAAAATTCTACATCACGCCGAAATTTAAGAACATATTCGACCACTTGAAATACAATAATGCGCTTTGAAACCCCGATTTGAGGCGCCGCAAGACCAGAGCACATCTCCATGGTACTGACCATATGTTTTAAGGTCTCAATGAGCGTTTTATCTTCAAAAGAGAGCGGAAAGGAAACATTTTCAGCAACGCGCCTTAAGATATCTTGATGACTTTCATTTTCAATAACAAAAAGAGGTAATTTGGGGGGGGACAACTTTGTCATAATTCTGAAACTCCTAATTTTATCTATACTTTCCAAGCTGTCACATAAATTATCTCAAAAGTTAACGGAAGACAATCCTTAATGGTCTCATAAAATTCAAAGGCTTTCCTCAAAAACGTTGGGGATGTTAATCCTTTTGAACGCGCTACAAGAGAATTTGTTTCAGAGAGCGCCTTAAGGTGATGGCATAAATCAAGCGGGGTTTCATAAAAAAGCGTTATGGTTTGAGATTCAGAGATGGGCGTTTCAAACCCAGCACGTTTCAACAGATTGGCCGCTCCTTTGATATCAATTTGAGGCGCAAAACGTGCAGAAATCCCATTTTTTAAAAGCGTCTCAGCTTTAAAAAAGGCGGTACGCAATTCCTTTAAAGTGTCGCCTCCTAAAAAAGCCCCCATAAAAAGGCCGTGAGGTTTCAAGGCATGACGCAACTGTACCAAACTTCCCGGAAGATCATTTACCGTGTGGAGATGAAGGGCACTTATAATCAGATCAAACTTTTCGAGCGCAAGAGGGAGACGTTCTTCATCAAAAACAAAGTCCGTAAAAGGCGCATCTGTTAAAGGAAATCCTGAAATCAAGTGTGCGGGAAATGGGACCGATTTTATAAACTCACTTAAAGCTTCCGTCCGAAACCCAAGCGTTAAAATTTCAGGAAAGTCCTTTTTAAAATCTTGAACACGTACAAGAAGGTTATTCTCAACTTCTAAAAGAAGAGGGTCTTTAGAATTTAAAAGGGACAAACCTTTCAGACGGTGCTGCTTTAAGGTCGATTTACAAAAAATTTTAGGAGGTGCGGAACCCGTCATAAAACTCTTTACGTGTCTTTAAAAGGGTGACGCAATGCGTCAATTGCCTCTTTATACTGATTTTTATGAGACAAAATACTTGTTCCTGCCACAAGAACATCTGCGCCATACATTAAGGCTCTCTGTGCCGTTTGAGGAGCAATTCCGCCATCAACAGAGAGCAGAGTGGAAAGCTCTTTTTGATCAATGAGACGACTGAGTTCTGCCATTTTTAAAAGAGGTTCCTCTTTAAAACTTTGCCCTCCGAACCCCGGAGAGACTGTCATAATAAGAACAAGATCCAACATTTCAAGAAAAGGAAGAACGGTCTCAAGAGGCGTTTCTGGATTCAATGAAAGTCCTGCTTTTTTACCAAGATTTTTTATCAAGCGTATATCTTCGAGGGAATCTGTACTTGCTTCCGGATGAAACGTAATAAAGTCAGCACCTGCGTCGGCAAAAGCTTTTATAAAAGGCGTCACAGGCTGAATCATTAAATGAACATCAAACACAAGACGTGTTACGGGTCTCAAGGCTTTAACCACCATCGGACCAAACGTAAGATTGGGAACATAATGACCGTCCATCACATCCCAATGAAGCCAATCTGCACCCGCATGCTCAAGAGCTAAAACTTCTTCTTTCAAGGCTGCAAAATCAGCCGCAAGAAGAGAGGGGGCAATTTTAGGGTGATCATTAACTTTAAGCATTTTTCAGAAACTTTTTTTAAAAAAAAAAGGGGGCCTTCTTAATATTCAGAAGAGGATTCTTATTGTTCCAAAGGTAATTGAAATCTGAAGCAAGAGCAAGAAGAAAGCAGGGTCAGAGCGGACCTAATCCACAAAAAATTATGGATTCAGAATTCTTTGACTTGAAGAAGAGAGTTTAGATTAATCTTGCTCTTTGAATATTTCCTCATAAAGTTTTTCAAGGTTCGTACATTCTTCTGTCGAAAGGGCTCTAAACTCTTTTTCTTTTGCTCTTTTAGAAATTTTCCCTTTATTTTGCTCCAAAAAATGGATAAGCAAATCCGCTAGATAATTTGGCATATCAAAGAATTTATCAATCTCTCTTTTCATTCGGTCATAACATTCCAAATACTGTATTTCTGCGGGAAGAACTTTCTCAATTGTTTCTGAAACGCAATCGTAGAGAAACTCTACCATTCTCGTTGCATCAAAATACCGATAGAGATCAACTGTCTCATTCAGTATTTCGACATTTCCTTCTTTGGTGGGGCGCCAATTGATATACTCAAGACGCGGCTTCGAGTAAGACTCAAGAACACATCTATACTCATCTATCCGCTCTAAAATAACAGCGGATATTGGAAAAAAAATTCCTTTCGGCGCAAAATCAAGATCTGCAAGGACATGATGAATAAGATAACGCTGGATACGCCCGTTGCCATCAACAAACGGATGAATAAAGACAAAACCAAAGGCAATAATCGCCGCAAGAATAACAGGGTCGACATCTTCTTTTTTTCGAAGATCATTATAAGCTTGCGTCATTCCCTCTAAGAGCAATGGTAAATCTTTGGGATGGGCGGATATATGATCCGGAAGTGGCATTCCTGTTCCGCGTTCATGAACCCCAATAAATCCCCCCTCTTCCCTGAGTCCGAGTTTCACGAAACGTGTATCTTCAATGACGATTCTTTGAAGCCTTAAAAGCTCCTCTAAATTTATGGGACGAAGACCTGCTTGAGATATTGCACGTCCCCACCGTTCAATTCTATTTTTTAAATGACTTTCCCCTTCAATTGCAAAAGAAGCACGCGAGTCCTTTAACAATAAAAATGCAGCAGCACGTGTCAAAACATCCTTATGAATCATCCCTGTTTGTTGATGCGCCAATTTACTTAAATTCCGCGTTTTAAACGTCTCAATTTTATCAGTTCGCCGAACCAGAGGACAAAAATCTCTCCCTCCCGGCAAATTATTAATCACACGATGACGATGAGATGTATTTTGGAGCGTTGCATACTGCTGAGAAGGGTTTATGGCCTCTACGTAGTTTCCCGTATCGGCATCGGGAAGATTAAGTTTTTGTTCTGTCAGCCACTCATAGAAAAACCAGATGCGCCGACTATATTGGCCCACGGGCTCTTGCTTGATCCACGTTTCAATTTCTTTTGGGGATATCTTTTTAAAAAGGGCATTTAAAATTCCCAGATTAATTCCCTCATATTTTAAAGCAAACTTTAAATGTCCTTGTAGGGTATCTTTCGGTTTGTGGCGTAACGTATAGACCTCCCATTCATCCGTTTGATAACGCACGTGCTTGGCGCTAATAAAAGAAAGCATTTCAGGAAGAGGAACTTTTAAATCATAAGCATTTATAAGGGTTGCATACCCTTCAAGACCTCCCTCTCTTTCTGGAAGTGCCCTCCCCTGAAAAATGCTTAGGTTTTCTGAAAAGTCTTTAATATCTTTTTGTTTCATGAAAAATGATTTCTTTTTTTAAGTCAATAACACCCCTTATATTATCATGAAAAATACTTATATTCCATGAAATACTCTTAGAAAAATATATTTTTGTGAATTTTGAATCACGGTCTTACCTTCTTAATCATCATCGATGAGAGGAACAGCATAGAGGTGAGGACCCAAGGGCAATAATTCTTCTCCTCTAAGGAAATAAAATTTTCATCATGATTTTACGTTGTTTACAATGAGAATGTAAATTTTTTACATTGAGAGGGTAAATATTTATATTTTGACCTAAAAATCCTCCCTGGGCCTCCTATTTTTGAAAGAAGCGCTGAGAGCCCTGTGTAAAAAAAACTGCTCCCATGTCAGCAGGGTGGCGGAAAGTCAGTTTTTAATTTAAAATCATCTTTAATGACCCATAAGCAATAGGATTTATAGAAAGCTCATGTTCCGTCTGTGAGAATAAGGATACATGAGGCTTTCCTTAATAAGGAAATAATTTATTTGCTTTTAAATGGAATATCATACGACATGATGCAAATAATTTGAAATCAATTAAGAGTTTTTTTGTCTAAGGGTAATCAAACCCAAATCTTTTATACTTAAGAGTATTTCTTTAAACATTCGAGCAAGAGGTCATAAAACCCTTCAATATCCACACTGCGGATCACTTTAACATTCGTCTCAAATTTGTTTGAATTATACCAATCAACCAACGTTCGTCCCAGGGTCAGATGACCTGAAATCTCAACGTCGACAGGACATTCCCGGCCTTGAAATAATTCCGGCTGTAAGAGATACGCCGTCACAGCCGCATCATGAATATGTCCGCCGTCTATTTCATAACGGTTCATATCATACGCTCCCGAGAATGAGAGAATATCAAAAACGGCTTGAGATTGCCTATTCCCAATACCCTGAATAGCTTTCAGACGTGCTGGGGTTGTGACCAGCTGATGGGTCACATCAAGCCCCATCATCGTCAGTTTAATCTTGCTTGATAAAACAACATGGGCAGCATGAGGATCCATAAAGAAATTGAATTCCGCTGCTGGCGTTATGTTCCCCTCTGTAATCGACCCTCCCATAAAAACAATCTCATCAATTTTTGAAACTATTTTAGGTTCTTTCACAAGGGCCATAGCAATGTTTGTCTGCGGACCAGTCACAGCCAGGGTAATTTTTTCAGAGCTCTGCAACAGCGTTCGAATGATAAAATCAACCGCATGCTCCGATTCTAAAGCCCTTTTCGGCTCGGGGAAACTAACCCCCGCGAGGCCCGTTTTACCATGAATTTGTTCGACACTTAAATATTCATGTTTTACCAACGGCCGATCACACCCGGCAAATACCGGAATATCTTCGCGCCCCGCAAGCTCAGCAATCTTAAGTCCATTGAGGGATGTATACCTCAAGGGGACATTACCCCCCACCGTCGTCACTCCCAAAATGTTTAAACGTTCCGGATGTGCAAAAGCCATCAACAAGGCAACAGCATCATCCGTCCCAGGATCACAATCAAAAATAAGAGCGCGCGGCTTCATCATTTATCCTAAACTCTAACCAATTAGATCTTTGATAATTTCTGCTCTGACATTTTAGCCTGAGCCTCTTCCTCTGACTGTGCTACAACGATGATCAACGGAACAATAACTTCAGGATGTAAAATAAGATCACATTCAGAAA
>CANMHY010000061.1 GCA_947497675.1 Alphaproteobacteria bacterium | reverse complement strand
TTTTCAAAGAAAGATTCTAAGAAAGAAATGGAACCTGTGGCTGTTGAGGCAGAGGCCGTTGTTGTGCGCCCCTTTGTGACGGAACTGGTTGCCGTTGGAAATCTCATTGCGCACGATAGCGTTATTATAAGACCAGAAATAGAAGGAATCATATCAAATATCTTGTTTGATAGTGGTTCTGAAGTTAAAAAAGGTCAGACCCTTTATACGCTCGATGATGCCTTAGCCCAAGCCCAATTATCAGATGCCAATGCAGATCTTCTTTTGACGCAAAAAAATTATTCTCGGGCACAGGCCTTGTCAAAGCAAAAATTTATTTCAGGCAAAGATGTGGATGAGCTTTTTGCAAAACTTGAAAAGGCAAAAGCTCAGGTCGATCTTGCAAAAGTAAAGCTCTCTAAGACAGTTCTTCAGGCCCCTTTTGAGGGTTTTACTGGGATTATACAGCACAGTAGAGGCGCTTTTGTGAAGGCAGGAGAGGACCTTATTACAATTGTGGCCTTGGATCCAATAAAGGTGGATTTCCATGTTGGAGAAGAATATCTGCAAAAGCTTCAAGACGGTCAAAAAATTTCCGTGAAGGTAGATGGTTTTGATCAAACATTTGAAGGTGAGGTAGAGGCCATTCAACCTGAGGTGGATGTTTCTGGACATAGTATTCTTGTTAGGGGACGCATTGATAACCATGATGCAAAGCTGCATCCTGGGCTTTTTGCAACGGTTACATTAACACTCAGTGTTGTGGATGATGCCATTTTAATTCCTGAAGATGCTTTGGAAACACAAGGAAATGAGCAGTTTGTGTATCGTGTCATTGATGGGGTTGCAACACAAACACCTGTTACAGTCGGAGGGTTTGAAGATGGTATGGTCCATGTCCTCGACGGTCTGTGGAGTTATGATACTGTTGTGACGGCGGGTGCCATTAAAATAAGTGATGGGGTGCCGGTACGTGTGGTTAAGGGACCAAAAAATCTTGAAAACTCTCCCCTCTCTGCTGAGCAAATTGAGAATGCGAAAGCACTTTTTAAAGGGGAAGGTAATTTGTCTGAAGACGGGGAAGAAGACGGTGTTGAGGAAGAATCTCTCCTCGAAGAAAAATCGGCTGAATCTGATGGGACAGAAACACCCTCAAATGCTGAGTTAGATCTAAAAGCATCTCTCCCAGGGACAACATCAGAGCCTCAAGAAAATACAGCAAGTTCGACATTGGCTCCTGAAGCGCCCGGAAATCCGACTCAAGAATCGGGAGAATAAGTGTGAACCTTCCTGAATTTTGTATCCGTCGACCTGTTTTTTCAACTGTGATGATGATCATTATTGTTCTGATTGGGATGGTCTCTTATTCTTATTTAATGGTGCGTCAATATCCCCAAGTGGAAAAGCCTGTTGTGAGTGTTCGGACAACCTATGAAGGTGCAAGCCCTGAAATTATTGAAACTCAGGTTACTAAAGTTTTAGAAAGTACGCTTGCAGGAGTTGAAGGACTTGACACAATGACCTCGGTGAGCGAGCAAGAGTCGAGCCGGATAGATCTTCATTTTAAACCGGATAGAACCCTTGATAGTGCTGCAAGCGATGTGAGAGACCGTATTGGACGGGTTGCCTCACGTCTCCCAAAGGAAGCAGACGCTCCTATTGTTAAGAAGACAGATTCAGATGCTGAGGCAATCATCTATTTGGCATTGACAAGTGAGGTGATGTCTCCTGCAGAGATGTATGATTTTGCAGATCGCGATACAAAAGATAAGATTGAAGCTTTAACGGGGGTTGCAAGCGTTGAGCTTTATGGAGCTTCGGCTTATGTGATGCATGTGTGGTTGAATCCGGAAAAGTTAGCGGCGTATAAATTAACAGCTGCAGATGTGACAGATGCTCTTGTTCAACAAAACGTTGAAATTCCAGCGGGACGTTTAATTAGCAAAGACCGTGAATTTCAGGTGACGACGTCGGCCAATTTAAAAACAGAAGAGGATTTTAATAATCTGGTTTTGATGGAGGCCAAAGGGTATCTCGTTCGCCTTAAGGACGTTGGATATGCTGAATTCTCTCCTTATGATGACCGGTCGTATGTTTCTTTAAATGGAAAACAAGCCGTGGCCATTGAGATTGTCAAAAAGTCAACGGCAAACCCTCTGGATCTTGCCAAAGACCTTTTTAAAAAGCTTCCGGAGATTCAAAAATCTCTCCCAAAAGATCTTAAGATTGAAGTTGCTTACGACAAAACGCTCTATATTCAAAGCTCCATTGACGCGGTGTATCGAACGATTTGGGAGGCGACGGCATTTGTGATTGCTGTTGTCTTTTTGTTCCTGTGGTCTGGACGGGGAGCTCTTATTCCTCTGATTACGATTCCTGTCTCTCTCATTGGAACCTTTACGCTCATGTACATGTTTGGGTTTAGCATTAACGTGTTAACCCTTTTAGCGTTGGTGCTTGCCATTGGTTTGGTGGTCGATGATGCCATTGTTATGCTTGAGAATATTTATAGGCACATAGAAGAAGGAGAATCTCCTTTTGAAGCGGCTCTTAAGGGAAGCAAAGAGATTACTTTTGCCATTGTTGCCATGACGTTAACGCTTGCGGCTGTTTATGCGCCGATTGCTCTTTCTCAAGGAATGATCGGAAAAATCTTTACAGAGTTTGCGCTTACGTTGGCGGGGTCAGTTATTATTTCAGGGTTTGTAGCGTTGACCCTTTCTCCTATGATGTGTGCCAGGTTTTTGCGCCGTCCGGGAGAAAATTCTGCGGGCGTCAGAATGGTGAAGAAAAAACCATCTCAATCTTCGATTCTAAACTGGTTTTTGGGAGAGGTTTCTCCCAATGTGCGTGTGTTAAACTGGATTGATGAGGCTTATGCCAAAACGTTGAAACGTGTTTTGAAACTTAAAGTTTGGACAGTGAGTCTTGCCGTCTTGATTGGAATTCTAGGAGGACTCATTGGTCTTTATGGGCTAAAAAATGAACTTGTTCCTGTAGATGATAAAGGTATTATTTATGGAAAAGGGGAGGGTCCCCAAAGCTCAACTTTAAAATATGTTCTTCCCTATGTGAAGGAAATGGACAAAATCTTTAATAATCTTCCTGAAGTTGAAAAACAATTAACGGTTGTCACCATTCCCACCATTGTAACGTACAATTTATTGAAGCCTTGGGAAGAGCGAAAACGGACTGTGCCTGAAATTATGACTGCTATTAAACCATCTCTCATGAATATTACAGGAATCTATGCGTGGCCAAGTGCTGGAGCTTCTTTTTTTGGCGGCGGTGGGGCGAACTCAGAAGCCTTAAATTTCGTGATTCAAACAACGCGGTCTTATGATGATCTCATTGAGGTTGCAAAGCTTATACAATCTCTTATCCAGCGTAATCCTGGAATTGGGCGTGTTCAGGCAGATATTGGAAATGATGCCATTGAATATTTCATTGATGTCGATCGTAATAAAGCAGCAGCTCTCGGAATCACGGAAGATGTCATTGCAAAAACATTGGACTCTTTGGTATCGGGGAGGGTTGTGACAAAACTGAAGAAAGAGGGGCAGCAATATGATGTGCGTGCACAGCTTGTTGAGCATTCCCGTAAGAACCCCTATGATTTGAATGGAGTTTATCTTAAATCAAAAGTGGGGCAAGACTCACAAATGGTCCCCCTTTCAACGTTTGTGGATGTTAAAACCCGTTCTGTTCCTGTTGAAATCAACCATTTTAACCAGTTAAAATCCATTACAATCAGTGCTGAGTTAAACACCGGTTTCAGTCTGGGAGAGGCCATTGTTTTCTTAGAGACGATCAAAGAGCGTGTTCTTCCAGAGGGATTTCAAACGGACTTTTCAGGAGAAACAAGGCGGTTCATTGAATCTAAAAATACCCTCTATCTTATTTTTGGATTGGCTCTTGCTTTTATTTTCTTGGTGATGGCGGCTCAGTTTGAAAGTTTTATTGATCCGCTTGTCATTATGTTCAGCGTTCCTCTTTCCCTTGCTGGAGCCTTATTTGCTCTTTGGATCACGGGAGGAACCTTAAATATCTTTAGTCAGATCGGGCTTGTAACCCTTATAGGTCTTATAACCAAACACGGTATTTTAATTGTGGACTTCGCAAATAAGTTACGGGGCAAAGGACGTTCGATTTCAGAGGCTATTTTAGAGGCCTCTCGCCTTAGATTGCGACCAATTCTCATGACAACAGCAGCCATGGTGTTAGGAGCCGTTCCTTTGACGTTTGCCTCTGGAGCAGGTGCCTTAGGACGTCAGCAGATTGGTTGGGTTATTGTGGGAGGGATGGCCTTTGGGACCCTTTTAACGCTTTTTGTGGTTCCGGTCATTTATACATTATTTACACCAAAGATTTATAAAAGCGTGGATACCTCTTCATAAGTCTAAGAGGCGTGTTCTGTGAAGGTTTAAAAGATGAAACTCCTCCTTATCGGATGTGGAAATTTAGGCCGTGCTCTTCTTAAGGCATGGCAGTCCCATCAAGAAAAAATTGAGATTATTGCGGTTCAGCCAAGCCTTTCCGCCCAAACGCTCTTTCCTTCTGTGCAATTTGTAAGGAATGTTTCTGAACTTCCAAAAGATTTTAATCCTGAAGGGGTTATCATTGCAATCAAGCCCCAACAGATGCAAGAAGCTCTTCCCGCATATGCAAAATACCTAAAGCAATCTCTTGTTATTTCTTTTGCTGCGGGTATTTCGCTCGAACGTCTGGAGACTTTCCTTTTGGGCAATAAAAGATGTCTCCGTGTGATGCCAAATGTTGCCATGAAAATTGGAAGAAGTGTTAACCTGACGTATGCTGAAACATCGCTCTCTTTAGAAGACCGAGCGTCCGTGGAGGAGATTCTGGGAGTTACCGGGTCTCTTATTTGGCTTAAAGATGAAGCTTTAGTAGAAGCTTTGACCCCGATTTCGGCATCTGGGCCTGCTTATTTTTTTGCGCTCTCAGAAATTATGACGCAAATTGCTATGGAGAGTGGTCTTGAAGAAAATTTTGCGCGTAAGCTTGTACAAGAAACTTTTTTAGGAAGTGCGTTACTGACATCTTCCACGTCTGACTTTAAAGAAATGATTGCGTCTGTCGCGAGTAAAGGAGGTGTTACAGAGTCTGCTCTTAAGGTTCTTACTCCAGGTCTTTCTGATCTCATGGACAAGGCGTGTGATGCGGCATTGGAAAAGTTGAAAGCGCTTGATTTTTAGACTTGATCGGCTATTTCATCCTTTTGCATCCTCTAAATTTGAGAATAGCTCAATTAGATTCTTGAAAATAGATCAATTTTGATATATCATTCTTAGAATGAACGGGAAAAAGGGTATTAAAGTATTGGAAGATAATGGGTGGGAGATTTTAAGGACCCAAGGAAGCCATTTTCGGTTAGGAAAAGGGGGGAGACGGACGACTGTCCCCATACATGGTGCAAGAGATTTAGGAAAAGGACTTCTTGCAGAAATTGAAAGGCAGACAGGAGTTAAGTTACAATGAAAATTTCATATGCTTGTAAAATCGAAGCTCAGGAAGATGATGGCTTTCTTGTGACATTTCCTGATTTTGAGGAGGCTATTACAGAAGGAAAGACATTTGAGGAAGCCCTTTTTAATGCAGAAGAAGTATTAACGCTTACTTTAGAAGGAAGAATAGAGGAGGGTCAAGATATTCCCCTTCCTAAACAAATAGATCTAACGGCTTCTCTTTACGCAGCTTATCCATCCTCACGTGTACAATCAGCTTTATTAATAAGG
>CANMHY010000060.1 GCA_947497675.1 Alphaproteobacteria bacterium | reverse complement strand
TGCATTTTTTCCAGAAAAAAAGAGTCTTTTTCTGTCAAAAATTCGATTTGAAAAAAGAAATAGATTTTTAGAAAAGAAAATCTTTTAGATTTCTTATTTTTTAGAAATTTCTTTTTAACAGTGGGGAAAAAAATTGAAAGTACAGAAAGGATGTTGCTTTATCTTCTTTTTCAGCATCGGCTTCTGCAATAATACGAATGCGGGTTGAGGCGCCATCCAAGGAGGCTGCTTCTTTTGCACGTTCTGCTGCAATAACACGGTTAAAAGCATCTTGAACTTCTTGGGGAGGGGCCGGTTGATCAACGAGGACTGCCTCGACGGTGTATCCAAAACTGGCAAGCCTGTCTTTTAATTCTGTCGAGACCTCTTCAGCAATTTTGGATTTCTCTGTATAAAGATGCTCTAACGTCATGCCTGACGCTGCTGTTCGAATGACATTCAGAACGAAGCTTTGAATTTGATGCTCAGGATTGTCGAGTGCATAAAACGCATCGCGTGCTCTGTCTGGAATAATTCGAAATTGTAATGAAACAGGAATGACCACAAAGACATTATCAATGGTTTTGACCTCTACCTGTGCTGTTAGTTCCTGAAGACGTAAATTAATGCGTCCCGCAATTGTCGCAATGGGAAAAGGAAATTTTAAGCGTATGCCAGCGGTTTTTGTGGCATAAAATTTTCCAAAAACTTCAATAATAGCGATGGTTTGTTCTGTGACGGTAAAAACACCCCCCAACATAAGAAATAAAATAAACAGGCCAAAAAAACCTGCACCATACAAAAAAGCCCACGATAACAGTTCCATAAAGAGACTCTCCTACAGTTATTTCATTAAATCTTTTAGAGAAACGTTTCCCATAATTACATCGTCATAATAGAGCGTTTCTGAGGGTTTGTCGACCGTGATAAGAGCCCATGTTAGATGCTTTTGAGGGTTTGTTTGTTTTTCAAAAACGGTTGATTTTTTAAGAAGTGCCTGGGCCTCTGATTTTGTGAGTGCGTAGGGTTTAGAGGTATATTTGATTTCGCACAACGTGATTGTTTGATCGGGTCTGTCAAAAAGAAGATCGATTTGAGCGCCTTCTTGAGTGCTTTTGGGAGGGGGGAGAAATTTCCAGGAGCCGATAAGAGAACTCGGCGGTATTTTTAAGGCCTGTTCAATCTTTATAATATGTTTAAAAGTCACTGCTTCAAAAGCATAGCCTGACCAGGATTTCCATGCAGGAGACTGACATATTTCTAACCAATAACCATGAGGGGAGTCTAATTTTTTTAAGGTTGGGAGAGACGGCTCAACCCAAGAGAGATAAAAAAGAGAGTATTCGTCGATCAGACGATAATTTTTTCCTTTTTTTAAGGTTCCATAAAGTTTAAAATTCGTAATAAATCCACATTCCTCGAGGGCTTGAAGGCGCTTATTAAAGGTGCCTCCTTCGGATGAAAATTTAGCCTGAGAGAGAATGAATTGACGCGTTACACCATTTCGTTTGCTGGCAATGATTCGAATAATTTCCTCATAGGCTTCTGAATCCTCAAATAAAGAGGAATAGAGAATATTAAATTCATTGAGGAGAGGGCCTTTTTTATTGAAAAAAAGTGCATCAATGTTTTGAGGAACAGATTTTTTTGGATCTAAAAAATTGAGATAATAAGGAATACCCCCTACAATCATATATATTTCTAAAACTTGGATGTCTAAATATTTAAATTTAAGATGTTTAAGATAGTCTTTTGTCTCAGAAAGTGTGAAAGGTTCTAAGGATAATTTTAGGGTCACACGATTATGAAGACCTCCTTTGCTATTGATGATGTGATCAATCATCCAGGAAGCTGCTGATCCGCAGACAATTAATTTGACATTAGGCATAGAGGACCAATAGTGGTTCCAATAATAATTTAAAGAAGGAAGAAAAGATGATTTTTGGGTGGCAAGCCAAGGAAGTTCATCAAAAAAGAGAACAATTTTTTGGTTGTTTTTCTTCATTGCATACGTTAGAAGCTCAAACGCTTTTCGCCAGTTTTTTGGGCTTTTTAAGGTGACTTGATTCTGAAAAAAGCTTTCTTCTATGGACTTTGTAAAGACTTGAATCTGTGCAGCTGAGCGTTCATTTTGAATTCCTGTGACGTCAAAAAAGAGACAGGGTTGATTTTTAAAAAAATTTCGAATGAGAAACGTTTTTCCAACGCGCCTCCTTCCATACACGGCGACAAATTCTGCAGAAGGAGAGTCAAATATTTTCTTGAGTTGTTTTTTTTCATACTCTCGACCAATGATGGTACTCATTTAAGAAACCTTTCTTTAATTCCGCTGCGTATCGACAAGCTTAAACTCAGCGGAATAATCTGGAAAAATAAAAGATTCCGCTGAGTATGAGAATACTTAAACTCAGCGGAATAATCAAGAAAAATAAAAAATTCCGCTGAGTATGATGTCGGTTAAACTCAGCGGAATAAAAATAAAGTTAAAATACCTTTAAAAAACAATTTGTTATTATGATATATCAAACATTGAATCTAAAATGAAAAACATCGCCATCTTGCACGGGGTAGTCCTTGCCTTCGAGGCGTAATTTTCCGGAAGCTTTTGCTTGGGACTCTCCTTGCGCTGTGACGTAGTCTTCATAAGAAATTGTCTCTGCGCAAATAAATCCTTTTTCAAAATCTGTATGAATAACACCAGCAGATTCAGGGGCTTTTGCCCCGCGTCTTACGGTCCAGGCCCGTGCTTCTTTGGGACCAATTGTAAAAAAAGTGAGGAGGTTTAAGAGATTGTAGCCTTCTCGAATTACTTGAGAAAGACCTGTTTCCTGAAGCCCAAGAGTCTCTAAGAAGGCAGCCTGGTCTTCTTTTTCGAGTTGAGAAACCTCTGCTTCAATAGCGGCTGATATAAAGACAGCGCGTGCCCCCATTTTATGAGCATAATCGGAGATTTTTTGAGTTAAAGCATTTCCTGTGAGGGCATCTTGTTCCTGGACATTGGCAACAAATAAAACAGGTTTACTGGTCAGTAAATTTAAGTTTTTAAAAAGATCTATTTCATCGGGTGCGAGAGAGAGTTGACGCGCTGGTTTTCCCGCTTGGAGAAGAGGGAGAACGCGCTCACAAAGATGAAGAGAAGCTTTTGCTTCTTCTCCTTCTTTCCCCGCTGTTTTTGCTTTTTTCCCGAGGGTTTGAATTCGGCGTTCGACACTCTCAAGATCTGCAAGCATAAGCTCTGTCTCAATGATTTCAATATCGCGAATGGGGTCAATGGATCCCTCAACATGGGTAATATCATCGTTTTCAAAGGCTCTTACAACATGAACAAGGGAATCAACTTCTCGGATGTGGGCTAGAAATTTATTTCCAAGACCTTCGCCTCTACTTGCGCCTTTAACAAGTCCAGCAATATCTACAAATTCAAGCTGAGTTGGAAGCGTGACGGCAGATTTTGCAATTTGAGCAAGCTCAGAGAGACGGGGGTCGGGGACACCAACACGCCCAACATTAGGTTCGATGGTGCAAAATGGATAGTTGGCGGCTTCCGCCGCAGCTGTTGCTGTCAATGCATTAAAAAGAGTTGATTTTCCAACATTGGGAAGTCCAATGATGCCACATTTAAATCCCATGAGTGATGTCCTTAATTTTAAGATTGATAGGGTTTTAGAGACTCTTGCAGTGTTTGAAGAAAAATATCCTTTTTTCCCTCAAGAAAGAGGGGAAGAAACTCAGAAATTCTATCGCATAAGGCAGAGACAAGAATAGCTTCATTTTTTGTAAAAGGGCTGAGAACATAAGGGGTAACCTGTTCTCGGACGCCAGGGTGTCCAATTCCAATTCTAAGTCGCCAGTAATCATTTCCAATGTGTTCCGTAATGCTCTTAAGGCCGTTATGTCCCCCATTTCCACCTCCTTTTTTAAGGCGTATGCTCCCCAAAGGGAGATCGAGATCGTCATGGATGACGAGGATATTATCGAGAAGAACTTTATAAAAGCGCATCATAGCGCCAACAGAGTCTCCGGAAAGATTCATATAGGTGAGCGGCTTGAGAAGAAAAATCTTTTGATTTTGAAAAGTGCCTTCAGAAGAGAGTCCCTTAAAATTCTTTTTAAACGCAGAAAAAGAACAATCAGGGAGGCCTTCCTTCAAGATTGTATCAACAACCTGAAATCCAACATTATGGCGTGTTTCTGTATATTCAGGACCTGGGTTCCCAAGTCCGACAAGAAGAAAAGGGGGTTCCGTTTCAAGCGGAAGCCCCTTATTTTTTGAGAAAAAAAACGCCATTTAAGAATGTATGAGACTAAATATTATTTAGACTCTTCTGTCTTTGGAGTGGCTTCTTTCTCTTCTGTTGTATCAGAAGAATCAGACTTGAGACCGGAAGGAGCAACGATGGTAGCAAGGGTATAATCACGATTGGAGTGGACAACTTGGACGCCAGAGGGAAGAATAATGTCCTCTAAATGGATGCTTTGCCCAACCTCAAGACCGGAAAGGTCAATTGTGATTTGTTCAGGAATTGAATCAACTGGGCATGATAATTGTAAATCGTGATAGACAATGTTTAAAACGCCACCGCGCTTGATGCCAGGAGATTTGTCGTCGTTCACAAATTTTAGAAGAATATCAACCGTAATGCGTGATGACGGATCGACTCTTAAAAAATCAACATGAATAGGGGCGTCTGTGACAGGATTGAGCTGAACAGCTCTCATCAGAGCACGATGATTGGTAGAGCCTACTTTTAAATCATAAAGTTTTGTATGATAGTAAGGATCTTGAAGTTCAAGCTTCAATGTTTTGGTATCAATTGCAACCATAAGAGGATCAATACCGGTGCCATATAAAATTCCAGGGATTAATCCACTGCGACGTGTGGTACGTGCGGGACCAGTACCTCCTTTGGAACGGGTTTCTACGGTGAGAGTTTTCACGGACGCCATTTTCGAATCTCCTTACTTTTCCTTAAAATCAAAAATTTTATTTAATCAAATAAACTTGAAACAGAACGCTCTTCGCTAATGCGATGAATTGCTTCCGCAATGAGAGGGGCGACTGACAATACACGAACCTTAGAGCATGCAAGAACTTCTGCGCAAGGCTGAATGCTGTCGGTGACAACAAGAGAAGAAAGCGGCGACGCTCCAATACGTTCAATTGCCCCTACTGATAGCACGCCATGGGTAGAATAAGCAAGAACATCTGAAGCCCCTGCTTCTTTTAACGCAACAGCAGCATTGCACAACGTTCCAGCAGAGTCGGCGATATCATCAACAAGGATACAGAGACGTCCTCTGACATCTCCAATGATGTTCATCACTTCAGAAACACCAGCGCGTTCACGACGTTTATCAATAATGGCAAGTTCTGCATTAATGCGTTTTGCAATGACGCGTGCTCGATACACGCCGCCAACATCTGGGGAGACAATGGTA
Organism: Alphaproteobacteria bacterium; assembly: GCA_947497675.1. Taxonomy (GTDB): domain Bacteria; phylum Pseudomonadota; class Alphaproteobacteria; order 16-39-46; family 16-39-46; genus 16-39-46. The sequence goes on along the minus strand of CANMHY010000060.1, from coordinate 354 downwards.
ATGTTAGAATTGGGATAATGCGCAAGGATGTCCTGTTGGAAAACAGGTGCTGATGTTAAGTTATCAACGGGAATATCAAAAAAACCTTGAATTTGTCCTGCGTGAAGGTCAAGTGTTAGAACTCTGCTTGCTCCTGAGACAGTGATGAGATTTGCAACAAGCTTTGCAGAGATCGGGGTTCTTGGTCCTGTTTTGCGATCTTGGCGGGCATACCCAAAATAAGGGATTACGGCAGTTATACGCCGGGCTGATCCGCGTTTCAGCGCGTCCATCGTGACAAGAAGTTCCATGAGGTTATCATTGGCTGGAAAGGAAGTGGATTGAAGAACGAAAACGTCATCTCCTCGCACATTT
>CANMHY010000059.1 GCA_947497675.1 Alphaproteobacteria bacterium | reverse complement strand
TTTGAGGCTTTTTGTTTCGACCACAAGGCCCCTTTATAGGCGACCTAAAAAATACACTGAAAATTCAAAAAGATAGCGAAAACCCTGTCAAGCAAAAAATGCAATTATTTTCATTTTATTTCTTTTTTTTCAACGTGCTGAATGGTTACGATTTTTTTAATATTAATTTGATACTCTTTAAGCTCAATTTTAAAATTTTGCATCATCTCATCTCCGTGGTTGATAGACCCTCACGGTCTCTCAAGAGGGTCCCTCTAGGAAAGGTGGGGGAACAGTCAGAGAGATTTTCTGGTCTACTAAATTACTGCCTAAGACGCTGGTTTTTCTGTTGGAGAAAGGGTGGAAAGCGTTTTGAGAAGCTCTTGAGGTGTTGGAGAAATGTGCGTTGGGAGATGTTTTTTCAGGGCATTTGGAAGATCAGTGTCTGGTAGCATATCCACCAAAGTCCGGGATCCTTGTTCCACAAAAGGCAAGAGGCGTGATGACGTAAGCGTTTGTGGCCACATGCTTGGATTTAAGAAAAAAGTAAGAGCCAAGTAAGCCAGAAGCACAAGAACAATGCCACGGATAAGGCCGAAGAGGAACCCAAAAGACCGATCCAGTCCCGCTAAAAGACTTCCCTTTATTTGACTTGAAATCCCTTTACTGAGGAGAACAAGAATGAGAAGAGAAATAAAAAATAGAATGGCGCCTGAGAGAATATCGACAACAAGTGTGGATGAAATATAGGGCGTTAAGAAAGGTTTTAAAAAATCTCCCCACATCAAAGCAATAACAAGGGCGCCTCCCCAGCTGAGAAGGCCTAAGGCTTCACGTGTAAAGCCGCGTGCAAACCCCACAAGACCTGAAATAAGGATGAGTGCAATGATGCCAAGATCAGTCCAAGGAATAAGAAGTGTGTTCATGATAAAGGTCTCTCCTATCGTTTTTGTTATTGTTTAAAGAGTATCATAAAAAGATCTTTTAGGGTTTTAATTTCTAAAATCTCAAGATGCTCTCTTTTGAAGTGTTTATGACGCTCAGAAAATCCATAAGGAATAAAGGCTTTCAAAAATCCAAGTTTTAGGGCTTCCTTTAACCTCATGTCTTCGCCTGTGACAGCCCGAATATCTCCAGAAAGACCGACTTCTCCCAAAAAAACGGCGTCTTTTGGAAGCGCTTTATTATGATAAGCAGAGATGAGAGCACAGGCAACTGCAAGATCTGCCGCAGGCTCTCCAATCCGGAGTCCACCTGCGACATTTAAGTAAACATCACGATTGCTAAAAGAATATCCGCATCTGGCTTCAAGAACAGCAAGAATCATGCAGAGTCTTCCGTAATCCCATCCAACGGTTGTTCGGCGAGGCGTTCCGAAAGGCGTTGGGGCAACAAGGGCTTGAATTTCCACGAGGAGAGGGCGTGTTCCTTCAAGTCCTGCAAAGATGCTCATGCCGCTTATATTTTTTTCATGGTTTCCAATAAAAAGTTGGGAAGGGTTTGAAACCTCTTGAAGCCCTCGATCGGTCATGTCAAAGACCCCAATTTCATTGGTAGGCCCGAATCGATTTTTAATGGTCCTTAAAATTCTAAAATGATGGGAGCGTTCTCCTTCAAAGTAAAGAACGGTGTCAACCATATGTTCAAGAAGGCGGGGCCCTGCAAGGGTTCCTTCTTTTGTCACATGACCGATTAAAAAAACGGTGATGTTATGCTCTTTTGCTGCCCGTATGATTTCATGGGTGGCGGCACGAACTTGTGTGACGGTGCCGGGGGCTGCGTCAATGCCTTCAACATAGAGAGTTTGAATAGAATCGAGAATAAAAAAGGAAGGTGGATTTTCTGTTTTGAAATGAGAAATTATTTTTTGAGTTTGGGTTTCGGTGGCCAGAAGAACTGGATAATTTTCAAGACCAAGACGTTTTGCGCGCAAACGGATCTGCTCCAGACCTTCTTCTCCTGAGATATAGGCACATCCTCCGGGAAATTGACTGATAAGAGCGGCAACTTGAAGAAGGAGAGTCGACTTTCCAATGCCGGGATCGCCGCCCACAAGCAATACAGATCCAGGGACAAGCCCGCCTCCAATGACACGATCAAATTCTGAAATCCCCGTTTTTACGCGTTCGGGAGGGGCATCTTGTGAAAGAAGCGACGAAAATTCAAGCGGGGCTGAAAATTTAGAGGCCTGTTTCTTCTCTGTAAGGTGTTGAGAGGAGATAACATCTTCAAGAAGCGTATTCCATTCATCGCATCCAGTACATTTTCCACCCCATTTGGGATGAGAAGTCCCACAGGACTGGCAAACATAACGTATAAGGAGTTTAGACACGAGAGGCACCTGGATTGTTATGGTGTGAACAAATTATGATTTGATATTCACAGGAATAGGACCTTCCATGCGCCCATGAATAAATTGATTAAGATAGGGATTCTTGTTTTTTTCAATGCCTTTAGAATCACCGAGCCAAATAATTTTACCCTCATACAACATGGCAATTTTATCGGCAATATGATAGGCGCTTGTTAAATCATGGGTAATTGTAATGGCTGCCGCTCCAAGGTCTTTGACACATTTGACAATCAAGCTATCAATGACTGTTCTCATAATGGGATCAAGGCCTGTTGTGGGCTCATCAAAAAATAAAATGGCGGGGTTTGTCGCAATGGCACGGGCGAGCCCAACACGCTTTTGCATTCCCCCTGAAAGTTCGGCAGGCATGAGATCTGCAACAGATTCAGAAAGTCCAACGGCATTCAACTTTTCAAGAGCGATGTCACGGGCTTCTTTTGCGGGGGTTCCGAAGCGCTGTCTGAGCCCGAAAGCAACATTTTCCCAGACTTTAAGACTATCGAAGAGAGCGCCGCCTTGAAAAAGCATTCCAATTTGACTGATGGACGCTTCCTTCTCAGAGGTTGAAAGGGAAAAGATATCTTTTCCATCGATAAAAATTTTACCAGACGTTGGTTTAAGGAGACCCAAAATACATTTTAAGAGAACTGATTTTCCAGAGCCTGATCCTCCAATGACGACCAAAGACTCTCCCTTATTCAAAACAAGATCAACACCTGTTAAAACAGTTTTTGACCCAAAGGACTTTTCAAGGCCTTCAAGTCTAATTTTTTCGATGGGAGAGGATGTTTTTTGAGACATTGAGGTCCTATGTTCCAAAAAGAATAGCGGTTAAGAGATAGTTGCAGATTAAAATAAGAATGGAGGCAGAAACAACGGCACTTGTTGTGGCAGCGCCGACGCCTTGTGCTCCGCCTTTAGAGTTAAATCCGGCATAGGATCCTGAAAGTGTAATGATAAATCCAAAAACAGCGGCTTTTATAAGTCCAGAGTTAACGTCTTCTGCTTTGAGATATGTAAAAGTCTGATTGATATAAATGGCCGCATTAAATCCAAGTTTGTACGTTGCAACCAAGTATCCTCCAAAAACACCAATGGCATCTGCAGTAAGAACGAGGAGGGGAAGCATGATGACGCCGGCCCAAAGACGCGGAACGATGAGATATTTAAAAGGATTGGTTGATAATGTGGAGAGGGCATCAATTTGCTCCGTCACACGCATGGTTCCAATCTCAGCTGCAATGGAAGCTCCGATGCGCCCTGCCACCATGAGCCCTGCAAGAACAGGTCCCAATTCCCGTGTCATGGAGAGAACAACGACAGTGGCAATAGAGCTCTCTGCTGAAAAACGAGAAAATCCCGTATAGCTTTGAAGAACCAAAACCATTCCTGTGAAAATAGCCGTAAGACCTACAACAGGAAGAGAGAGATAGCCGATTTCAAAGAATTGACGTCCCCATTGCCGAAAATAGAAGGGGGGTCTAAAGCAATGGCTGACAGAAATAAAGGCAAACAGGAAAAAAGCTCCCGTTGCATTTAAAAATGCCAAGAAATAACGACCGATGGTTCGAAGAAAGTTCAACATAGTGGAAACCTATCATATTGCCTTTGAATGGAAAAGATACTAAATGGCAAAACAATAAACAATAGCTTCTTAAACATGGGCAATAATTTAAAAGCCTTCTTTAAACGCAACTTCGACATTTTTTCCAGAGAAAGCGACCCCGATCGAGATAATTTTTTTGACATTCTTATACGCTTTAATTTTAGAAGCGTACGCTTTTTTCTCTATTTGATCTAAGGCAGATTTTGCGATCGTTTTTAAATTCTCATTCTTGCTTGCAATTTTATACTCTAAAATAAAAGCAATCGCGTGCGGAGAAGTGTCTTTTGGGATAATAAGGAGATCTGCACGCCCTTGTCCGGTCTCACGTTCTTTTTCAACAAAGTAATCCTCATTCACGCTGCTCGCAAAAAGACCCCACATAAATCCATTATATAAAAGCTCTGCTTGTTTTCCTGAGTCAAAATAACTTGCAGAAACTTCCAAATAAGATTTAAGGGTCTCTATGAATTTTGGAACATCTCCTGAGAGGAGATCATTCACAAAGGCGCGATATTCTCTAGAATCTGCTTTAAATTTGCTTTCGATCCATTGAACAACCGATGTCATAAAGATCCCTCTGACTTCACGATTGGGGATTTTAACGCGGCAGATGTAGGTAATGCCATCAAGAGCTTGTTTGACCGTTTCGGCGGTGACATATCCAGAAAAGAGCAGAAGATTATAAAGAGCGTTCGGAGAAGACTTAATATCAGCAAAGACCATTTTGGGATCAGCAAGCATTTCGACGCTTCCTCCCTCAACGAGTGTTTGAATCTCTGTTTGGAATTTATCAAGAATAAGAGCACGTTCAATGAGAGCTGTGCTGGCTGTCCCCATCCAATAGGCTTTAAATTTCCCACGGTTTTTAATACAGTTCATAATGGACCAGGGGTTGTAAATTGTGAGACCCCCAATGTTATACCCGTTATACCAAGATTTGAGAGCTTGAGCAGTTTCTGGATGTTGATCCATTCCGCAAGTGTGGAGAAGAGAGTTCACTTCTTCCTCTGTAAATCCAAAATGTTCTGCATAATCTTCCTCTAAAATTGAATCCTCTCCAAGATTGTTGACGCCAGAGAAGAGGCTGGCTTTAGCAACACGGAGAATCCCTGTGACGATACCTTTTTCAAGATAAATGTTGTCCTTAAGACTTTCGCCTAAAAACTCTCTAAAAAGCGCTAAAATACTCTGAAAATAAGTATCCTCTTCTGGAGACAAAGCATCCTCTTTTGCCAATTGAAGAGCATACCAATCATTCAAAGGTGTGTCATACTCATCGATAAGTATCAGGACTTTTTGACCAAAATGTGTATGAAGCATTTCACTGAGATAAAAAAGGCTATTTTGGAGTTCAGAAAGATCAAAGTCTTTTGTAATGAATTTTTTAAAGAGGTTTTTTTGAATATCATCCAACTTTTGGCTCTGAAGAAGGTATTTATGAGTCGTGTACGCTTTATAAATGACATTTCTTAGAGCTCCCTCAATGATCTCATAAGTGGCCCCTTTAATCCCTTTAAAGGAGACAAAAATTGTTGGCATTTTCCCAATGTGTTTTTGAAGGATAGTTGGATAAGCGCCGATCTTCATTTTAGAGAAGAGATCATTTCTTTTTGAACGTTCCTTTTCGTCAATACTGCTATCTTCTTTAACAGGGATGGTAAAAAAATACTGGAGCATGCTCATGTTAAGTGTTTTACCCCAACGACGAGGTCGTGTGATCAAAAGAACATTACAAGCATCCTCCACAATATTTTTAATTAAAAGAGTTTTATCAACAAAGAGTGTACTCTCTGTAACAAGCGTTTTAAAATCGCTTGTCCCAATATTGATTGTGTAAGTCTC
>CANMHY010000058.1 GCA_947497675.1 Alphaproteobacteria bacterium | reverse complement strand
TTTGCCAATGAGGTTCCTCTCAATGACGCGAACTTTGACCTCAAGATCAATTTTTTGGCGTATTGGGAAATTGAAAAAAAAGGAAAAGAACAACATTTTTCGTGGGTTACAGATTTCACGCTTACAAAAGAGAATGTTAAATCCATCATTAGAGGGGGCAGAGAGAGATGGCGTATTGAGAACAATACTTTTAACACTTTAAAGAATCAGGGGTATAATTTTGAGCATAATTTCGGCCACGGGTATGAGAATCTGTGTGCCGTTATGGGGCTTTTGATGATGCTTGCTTTTTTTATAGATCAGGCACAAGAACTCTGCTGTATGGTTTTTAAAAAAGCGCGTAAATTAACAGGCCGCTACACCACGCTCTGGGAAACAATGAGGATTCTTTTTGTTTTTTACACTTTAGAAAGCTGGGATGACTTATTTCTTAAAATTATTGATGGCTTTACTCTTCCTGAAAAAAATACGTCCTAAGCAAAAAACCCTTAAATTTCCTTCTTACTCATTTTTTGGGTTTTGGCAGTCTTGTTTTGGCCTTTTTGTCGCAAGGGTATGATCTTTTTTGGCTTTAATCTTTTCTTTTTCCCTTTTTTAGGGCCTTTTTTTGATTTTGGACCAGTATCGTCTTTGAATTTGAACTGGAATATTAACCCTTTTATCTTTTTGTTGATTTTTAACCCATTTTTGAGATTTTTATTTTTTTATCCGGGAATTCCTGCTCGACCTAATTATTTCTATTTATTGATTTTTAATTTCCCTATATGCTTAAATCTATAAAAAATAATTAATCTTGCTAAAAAAGGGAGAAATAAGAAATGGATCTACAATTTCTAGGAGCCGCGGGAACCGTTACAGGCTCAAAATATCTTCTGACAACGCCCCACAAAAAAATTCTTGTGGATTGTGGCCTGTTTCAAGGTCTTAAAAATTTACGTCTCAGAAACTGGGCCCCTCTTCCTTTTTATCCAAACAAAATTGATGCCGTTCTTGTCACCCATGCTCATATAGATCATACGGGCTATATCCCCCTTTTGGTTAAAAAGGGCTTCCAAGGACCTATTTACTGTTCTGAAGCCACCTTTGAACTTTGTAAGATTTTGTTGCGCGATAGCGGTATGCTTCAAGAAAAAGATGCTGAATTTGCAAATAAATATGGCTTCTCAAAGCATAGCCCTGCCCTCCCTCTCTATACTCAAAAAGATGCAGAAGCGAGTTTGAATTATTTTCATCCCCTTGCGTTCAATACGCCTTTTGACCTTGGCGAAAACCTCCATTTCACTTTTCTTCCAGCGGGTCATATTCTTGGCGCCTCTTTTATACGCCTGACGAACGGAAAAATTTCTGTCCTTTTCTCAGGAGATATGGGACGCTCTCACGATATTATTATGAATCCTCCCACCCCCGTGGAACAAGCAGATTATCTCATTTTAGAATCTACCTATGGAAACCGCAAACACAATGAAGATGATCCTAAAAAAATCTTAAAAGATATTGTTCTTGAAACAGCAAAGAAAGGAGGAACTCTCGTGATTCCTTCATTTGCCGTAGGGCGCGCCCAAACAATATTATATTTGCTCTCTCTTTTAAGACAAGAGAATGAGATTCCTCCTGTCCCCATTTATGTGGACAGTCCAATGGCCACCAATGTAACGGAACTTTATTGCAGGTTTAGCACCGAGCATAATCTGCCCCATAATACGTGCGTTGACATGTGCAAAATTGCCCGCTTTGTAAATACTTCTCAGGAATCAAAAGAACTCGACCTCAATACCGCCCCCAAAATCATTATTACAGCAAGTGGTATGGCCACTGGAGGACGTGTTCTTCATCACCTCAAGGCCTTTATTGGGGATCCCAAAAACACCATATTTTTTATTGGATTCCAAGCCGCTGGAACCAGAGGGGCCTCTCTCGTAGGAGGGGCTCAAGAAATTAAAATTCATGGACAATATTTTTCCGTACGGGCTAAAATTCTTAAAGAGGATAGCTTGTCTGCCCATGCTGACTACACAGAAATCCTAAGCTGGCTCGAGAATTTTAAGTCTCCTCCCAAAGAAATTTTCCTCACCCATGGAGAACCTGTTCAAGCAGATGCTCTAAGGCTTCACATACAAGACAAATTTAAGTTTAAATGTATCGTGCCCGAATACCTCGAAACCTTTGAATTAAAATAATCTTAAATTTTTTCTTTTTTGGGTCTTTGGGGTTGAATCTTTTTTAAAAATCAGGCACCGATAGAGACTCTTTATAACCTCTAACAGATATCTGTATCATGTCTCTCCCAACTTTTCCAAAAGAAGACGCCTCACTCCTTCACAAACAGCTTAATGCTGAAATTAAAGAACATGACTCCCACTATTTTCTTGAAAATGCTCCGATAATTTCAGATGCAGATTATGATGCACTCAGACGACGCCTTGAGGAGATTGAATCTTTTTATCCTGACTTAAAAACACACGCCTCTTCAACACAAACTCTCGGAGTGTCTCCTCAAAAAGGATTTGGAAAAGTTTCTCACACGCGTCCAATGCTCTCTTTGGGAAACGCCTTTAATGAAAAAGAAGTTTTAGATTTTCTGGAACGCGTGAATCGATTTTTAGGACTTCCTTCTGACAATTTTCCTGAAATGATTGCGGAGGTAAAAATTGACGGCCTATCTTCTGTTTTAAGATACGAAAACGGGAAATTCTTTTTAGGAGCCACACGGGGAGACGGGCAGACAGGAGAAAATGTTACAGAAAATATTCGGACCATCTCTGAAATCCCTCTGCTTCTCTCTTCTTCTTTAGAGGGGAAATATCCTTCCCTCTTCGAGGTAAGAGGAGAAGTCTATATGGATCACACTGCGTTTCAGAGTTTAAATCAAGAGCGTGAAAAAAATTCCGAATCTCCTTTCGCAAACCCGAGAAATGCTGCTGCTGGATCTCTTCGGCAATTAGACGCGACCATTACATCACAACGACATTTGCGTTTTTTTGCTTATGCCTTTGAGGATTTGTCGCCTCATCCCTCTTTTATCGCTCCAAAATCACAATCTGAAATTTTAGATCTTCTCACAAAATTGGGATTTCCTGTTAATACTCTTTCCAAAATAATTCATGGAAAAGAGGATATAGATCTTTATTATGAAGACCTCAAAGATCATCGTTTTAAGCTCCCCTATGATATTGATGGTGTGGTTTTTAAGATAAATGATCATGACCTCCAGAGGCGTCTTGGAGATGTTGCAAGGTCCCCACGATGGGCCATTGCCTATAAGTTTCCAAATCAACAGGCACAAACATTTCTTGAAGATATTACGGTTCAGGTCGGGCGTACAGGAGTCTTAACGCCTGTTGCTCATTTAACGCCCATTACTGTTGGAGGCGTTGTCATCAGCCGAGCCTCTCTTCACAATGAAATGGACATTCACCGAAAAGATATTCGCAAAGGTGATACTGTCCTTATTGAGCGTGCCGGAGATGTTATTCCTCAAGTTGTTAATGCCATTCTTTCTGAGCGGCCAGATTCTGCTCCCCTTTTCTCGATGCCGACCATTTGCCCAGAATGTGGAAGTCGTGTTATTCAAGAAGAAGGATTTGCAGCTCATCGATGTATGGGGGGTGTTTTTTGTCCGGCTCAGGCAACTGAAAAATTGAAACATTTTGTCTCACGGGATGCCTTGGATATTGAAGGACTGGGACGCAAACATATTGATCTCTTTTACAAAAAAGAATTGGTTAAAAACCCAGCGGATATTTTTACCCTCAAGGAACGAAATTCTCATTTAGAGTTTCCACTTGAAACTTGGGAAGGATGGGGATCTCTTTCCGTTCAAAATCTCTTCGAGGCCATTGATAAAAGCCGCATTATTTCCTTTGACCGTTTTTTATATTCCCTTGGAATTCCACATGTTGGAGAAGCAACGGCAAAACTTCTTGCCTCTCATTATAAAACATTTCAAAACTTTCAAGAAGAAATGTCTCGAGCCAAGGATTCAAAAAATGAGAGTTATCAGGAATTAACCCATCTTGATGGGATCGGTGAGGTTATGGCAAACGCTTTGATTTCATTTATGAATGACCTTCATACATCCCTTCTCATAAATACCCTTTTGGGAAAAGAAACAGATCAGCCTCTCATTACGCTCTTAGACTTCAAAGAAACCACCGTTGAGACCAAAACACTTTTCTTTGGAAAAACCATTGTCTTTACAGGCACACTCACCCATATGACACGTGCCGAAGCGAAAGCCGTTGCCGAGAAACTCGGAGCAAAAGTCATGAGTGCCGTCAGCCCAAAAACAAGTTTTGTTGTGGAAGGAGTAGACTCTGGAAGTAAAGCCACCGTGGCCCGTGAATTGGGAGTACGCATCTTATCTGAAGAAGATTGGCTCTCTCTGTCAAAAGAAACTATTTAGTCCTCTCGAACAACATTCTCAATGCGACGCAAACTTTCTTCTTTTCCAAGAATCTCCATGACCTCAAATAAACCTGGAGAAACAAGAGATCCCGTTAATGCAACTCTGAGAGGCTGCGCAATATCTTTTAATTTCAACCCCTTCTTTTCAACAAAGACTTGAACATTTTCATGCAATGGCGTTTCTGCCCAAGAAATCTCCGACGTCTCAAGTTCTGTTTTGAGGTCCTTTAAAAGAATTAGTGCGGCTTCTGTAAGAATTGATTGTGCTTTCTCATCCCTTGAAAAAGGGAGAGGTGCCACATAGAAATAAGAAGCTTCTTGGAGTTCAAGAATTGTTTTTGAGCGCACTTTAAGCCCTGCCATTCCTTTTAAAAGACGATCCTTTTCAAAAGGAAAAAGATCTCTTCCAAGAATTTTTTCAAGAAAAGGAAGAATGAGGCTTAAAAGTTTCGCGTTCTCCTCTTCTTTCAAATAATGAGCATTTACGTTGAGAAGTTTTGCCATGTCAAATCGAGACGGAGAACGGCCCACATGATCGAGATTAAACCATTCAATGGCTTGTTTCTCCGAGATAATTTCATCGTCTCCATGGCTCCATCCCAATCTTAACAAATAATTACACATCGCCTCTGGAAGAAATCCCATGTCGCGATAAGCTTCGACTCCCAATGCTCCATGGCGCTTTGACAATTTTGCCCCATCCGGTCCATGAATAAGCGGAATGTGTGCAAATTGAGGACGCTCCCACCCCATTCCGTCATAAATTTGAATTTGCCGGAATGTATTTGTGAGATGATCATCTCCTCGAATGACATGCGTAATTCCCATATCATGGTCATCCACCACCACAGCAAGCATATACGTGGGCGTTCCATCAGAGCGCAGGAGAACCATATCGTCCAAGGTGGTATTGGAGACCGTAATCTCGCCTTGAACCAAGTCCTTGAGATGCGTCTCGCCTGTCTCAGCCGCCTTTAAGCGAATAACCGGCTTTACACCCTCTGGGGCTTGATCTTGAGAGCGATGACGCCACCTACCATCATAGCGAAGTGGTCGCCCTTCAATGCCTGCAAGTGTTCGCATCTCTTCAAGCTCTTCAGGAGTTGCATAACAATAATAGGCATGTCCTTTCGCCACCATCTCAAGCGCCACCTCTTGGTGCCTTTTATACCGCTCGAATTGAAAAATAGGATCGTGATCCCAATCAAGTCCCAACCATTTAAGGCCTGAAATAATGGCCTCAATGGCCTCTGGCGTCGAGCGAACACGATCGGTATCTTCAATGCGGAGCAGAAACTGACCTCCAAAATGACGCGCAAAGAGATAATTAAAGAGCGCCGTCCTGGCACTTCCAATATGCAAAAATCCTGTCGGAGAGGGGGCAAAACGCGTCACAACTGTCATGAAAAGAGTATCCTTTTGAAAACTATCGTCGTATTATTTAAGTGAGATTTGCTAAACCTACTTCTTTTTGAGAAAGATGTCTATGT
>CANMHY010000057.1 GCA_947497675.1 Alphaproteobacteria bacterium | reverse complement strand
AAATCTGGCAACACGAAAATCTCTATGAAAAAATTCAAGAGAAGGCAGCAGGTAAGCCTTCTTATATCCTCCATGATGGACCTCCCTATGCCAATGGGCATCTCCATATGGGACATGCTCTCAACAAAATTCTAAAAGATGTGATTTTAAAATTTTATCATCTCTATGGGTACCGTGTTCCTTTTGTTCCAGGCTGGGATTGTCATGGTCTCCCCATTGAGTGGAAAATTGAAGAAGAGTATCGCAAAAAGGGGATTTCAAAGGAAGAGATTCCCGTTGTGGCGTTTCGCGCGGAATGCAGGGCTTACGCTCAAAAATGGGTCGAGATACAATCTCAAGAGCTTCAACGTCTTGGGGTCTTAGGAGATTGGAAAAATCCTTATATTACCATGGATTTTAGATCTGAGGCTTTGGTTGTCCAAGAAATCTTTTCATTTTTACAAAAGGGGCTTCTCTATCGGGGCGTCAGGCCTGTTTTTTGGTCCGTGGTGGAAAAGACAGCCTTGGCCGAAGCTGAGGTTGAATATCATGATCATGTTTCGCCAAGTATTTATGTAGCTTTCCCGATTTCAAAATCAGATGATCCTCTTTTTAAGGAGAGGACTTCTGTTGTGATCTGGACAACGACGCCGTGGACGCTTCCTGGAAACAGAGCGGTTGCCTATGGAGAAGATATTGATTATGTGCTCTTTGAAGAAGAAAATGGGCAACGATACATTATTGGGGCCGATCTCCTTCAGAATTTTAAGGATAAAACCAACGCCCAAGGAAAAGTTCTTAAGACGTTTAAAGGTCATGATTTAAAAGATGTTCTTGTGCGTCATCCTCTCTATAATGAGGGATATCCCCTCGACGTTCCTCTTTTGCCAGGTGAGCATGTCACAACAGTGCAGGGAACCGGGCTTGTTCATATTGCGCCTGGCCATGGCGAAGAAGATTTTAGCGTTGGAAAAAAATTTGGATTGGAAATTCCAGAAACGGTGGGGGGAGATGGTCTTTTTTATGCACATGTTCCCCTTTTTAAAGGAGAGCATGTTTTTAAGGTTAATCCCAAAGTCATTGAGGCTCTCCAAAAAGAAGGAACGCTTCTTCATGCAGAGACGCTCACCCATAGTTATCCCCATTCTTGGCGTTCAAAAGCGCCTCTTATCTATAGAACAACCCCTCAATGGTTTATTAGCTTGGATAAAGATGGACTTCGGAAGCGTGCTCTTGATCTTATTGATCATGATGTCAGGTGGATCCCGGCCATGGGAAAAAACAGAATAAGGTCCATGGTTGAAAACAGGCCTGACTGGTGCTTGTCTCGCCAGCGGACATGGGGGGTGCCGATTGCAATTTTTACAAATGTTCAAACGGGGGAGACTTTAAACGACCCACGTGTGAACACCCTTATCGTGAAAGCCATTGAAGCTGAAGGCGGCGATGCTTGGTATCAGGGAGACCCAAAGCGATTTTTGGAGGGTCTTTATGACAAAGAGCTGTATGAGCCGGTCATGGATTGTGTGGATGTCTGGTTTGACAGTGGATCTTCTCATTCTTATGTATTGGAAGACCGAGAAGGATTGTACAGTCCTGCAGACCTTTATGTCGAAGGATCCGATCAACATCGTGGGTGGTTTCAAAGCTCTCTTCTCGAATGCTGTGGAACGCGGGATCATGCGCCTTTTAAAACAGTTTTAACACATGGATTTGTTTTGGATGAAAAGGGATATAAGATGTCAAAATCCCTTGGAAATACGGTTCTTCCTCAAAAAATTATTGATGAAATGGGGGCGGATATCTTAAGGCTGTGGGTGGTTAATTCTGACTACAGTGAAGATCTGCGCGTGGGGGCTGGTATTTTAAAGCATCAACAAGAAATCTATCGCAGGTTTCGGAATACATTGCGGTATCTTTTGGGAGCCCTCCAAGGATTCTCTCAAATAGAAAAGGTTTCTTATGAAGACTTAGGGTCTTTGGAGCGCTATATTTTACACCGGATTTTTGAACTTGAAGAGTTGGCTCAAAAAACACGCGAAACTTTTGATTTTCATCGTTTCTATACAGAGCTCCATACGTTTGTTTCTTCCGATTTATCAGCCTTCTACTTTGATATTCGAAAAGACGTCCTTTATTGTGATTCTCCCTCCTCGCTGAGACGGCGGTCTGTTCGGACGGTGATGGATATCCTGTTTAATGTTCTTGTTCTCTGGATTTCTCCTGTTTTGAGTTTTACAGCTGAAGAAGCTTTTAAAAGCAGAGAAGAAAATAAAGAAAGTGTCTTTCTAGAAGAACTTCCTGACGTTCCAAAAGAATGGAAAAATGATAATCTTGGTTTGGTATGGGAAAATCTTAGAAATTTGCGACGCGTGTTAACAGGGGCTCTGGAGCTTGAACGCTCAAAAGGAACTTTGGGATCAAGCTTGGAGGCGAATTTGATTGTCTATGTTGACTATGAAAGAGCTGGCCTTTTTAAAGATACGGATCTTGCAGAGTTTGCCATTGTTTCTGGGGCGTCTCTTATTGAGGAAAATATTCCTGAAGATGCTTTTACGATCTCAGATGTTCCTGGAATTGGCGTTCATGTTCTCTTGAGTGCGCATCCAAAATGTGAAAGATGTTGGAAAATGTCTTCTGATATAGCGCCAGAAGGAGATCATTCAAAGATTTGTGGGCGTTGCTCAGATGCTGTAGAGGTTTTTTTAAAGCAAGAGATTTGTTTAAAAAATTGATGTTTAGGGAGGTTTTGAGAATGGAATGCACTGGATGCCGGACTAAAATTGTTATCATTATTGGATTTTTAGGTTCTTTTTTACCCGTCCTCGTTTTAGACCAATTGAGTAAAATTAAGATTTTAGAGCTTTTAAGGACAGGATTCTTTATTGATCCTGTGACCTCCTTTTTTAATATTGTTGAACGTTGGAATAGAGGGATTAGTTTTGGAATGTTGGGAGATCAGAATCTTTCTCCCTATCTTTTTGTTTCTTTGACAGGAGTGATCTGCCTTCTTCTTTTTGTATGGTTTCTCAAAGAAAAAACGCCCCTGATGGCAGTTTCCATTGGCTTGATTATGGGAGGGGCTCTGAGTAATGCATATGATCGGTTGACAATTGGGGCAGTTTTTGATTTTTTAGAGTTTCACTTGTCTCATTATTATTGGCCGGCGTTTAATTTGGCAGATAGTGCAATTGTTTTAGGAGTAGGCTTGCTTTTTGTTAAAAGCCTTATTAAAACAAAACAAGATAAAAGGTCTTTTGGACCACAAATGGATGGGAAATAAAAATGCGTCAACGGTTGATCTTAAGTCTTGCTGCAATGGGTGTTGTTCTTTCAGGATGTGATGATGTCCGAAAAACGTTAGGGCTCGAGAGAGATCCTCCTGATGAGTTTGCTGTGGTTTCGCGGGCTCCTATTTCTTTGCCACCAGATTTTAACACGTTGCCGACGCCTCAAACGCCAAAACATGGCCATGATACTAAAAAAGATGTCATTGGAGCCCCCGATAAACGTCCTCAAGAAGATAGTCCACAGCTCAAGGCTCAAAAAACGGTGTTGGGTCAATCTCCCGTTTTATCATTGCCTCAAAAGGGAAAGATCACACCCGGGGAGCGTGCTTTTATTAAGCGTATTGACGAAAGTCTTATTGGACAAGGTATAGCGCGGGACGCTGTGCCTGATATACGAGGCGCTGTCGATCAGGAAACACATTTCCAAACGGACAATAAAAAATCATGGGTTAATGAGCTTTTATTTTGGCAAAAAGGTGATGCTCATAAAAAAGAGGCGATTAATCCATCTGAGGAGTACAAAACTCTTTATGGAAGTCCTCCAGGAGAAAATTCTGTCACGCAATGAGCTCTTTTCGGGGAGCTAAAATAGGATTTCAGTCTTTATGATTTATCAAGATATTTCAGGGTTTTTTCAGACTGGGAAGGAGCATGTTGGGCTCCATAAAATTGATCTTGAACGGTCCATTCTCCAGGTTTCTCGCGTTTCAGAAAAGCTTCGGGAAAATATTGTTCAGAATACATATCCCTTTTTGACAAGTGTTCAAGAAACGGAAGATATCAAGCGTCTTCTCCCCGTTCTTAAGCGGTTTTCTGAAAATCTTGAGACGATTATTGTTCTTGGAACGGGGGGATCTTCCTTAGGGGGGCAGACTGTAACAGCCCTCCGGGATGGGGGTGTGGGATTTCATTTTTCAAAGCCTTCCCTCTATTTTCTTGAAAATATAGATCCTTTTACGCTGAATCTTCTCATCAATCATGTTGATCTTGAAAAGACAGGGCTTCTGGTGATTTCAAAGTCGGGGACGACCTCTGAAACGCTTGCGCAAGTCCTCACCTGTGAAAAGCTCTGGGCACAAAAGAATCTCTCTCCTTTTTTTATCAAAAACACCCTTGTGGTGACGGAGGCTAAATCGAGTCCGCTCCGCCGGTTTGCACAATATCTTGGAATTTTATGTCTTGATCATGACCCTAAAGTGGGGGGGCGTTTCTCGGTTTTTTCGTTGGTCGGGCTGATTCCTTTAATGTGTGCGAATCTGGACCCCCTAAAATTGAGGCGCGGCGGATACCAAGTTCTTGAAAAATTTTTAACCAAAAGCATTACGGAATCAACGCCAGCTTTAGGGGCAGCGGCTCTTTATGCCTTGATGATGGAACGCGGCATTACGCAAACTGTTTTAATGCCTTACGTCGATCGTCTCGCGCCTTTCGGACTTTGGTTTCGGCAACTCTGGGCAGAGAGTCTTGGAAAAGATGGGATTGGACAAACGCCGATTCGAGCGATGGGGACCGTCGATCAGCATTCACAACTTCAGCTTTATCTTGATGGGCCAAAAGACAAGGTTTTTACACTTCTTGGGCTTGAAGGAAAAACAGCTTTTGAAGATAAAGCTCTTTTAAGTTCAAGAGATCCAGAGCTTGACTACCTCGATGAAATGTCCTTGGGATCTCTTTTAAAAGCCGAAGAGCATGCAACTTTTCAGAGTCTTCTTCAAAAAGGATGTCCTGTCCGGCGTCTTTCTTTTAATCGATTGGATGAAGAGGTTTTAGGTGCGCTCTTTATGCACTTTATGTTGGAGACGCTTTTAATGGGAACCCTTCTCAAAGTAGATCCTTTAACACAACCTGCTGTTGAGGAAATAAAGCGGCTGACGAAGGTGTATTTGACAGAGGCGAAGAAAATTAAGTAATTTATATTTTGGTGGACTAAGATCTCATGACGACAGCGGCCATCTCTTAACCTTTGCCCAAGAATCGTTGTAAAACACTTGCGATATTAAAAAATTTAAGTATTGTGAACGCGATAAAGCTTATTTTTAGAAATATTTAGGAGAGCTCTATGCTGTATTTTATTTTAATTTTATTAAATTTTATTTTTTTGTGCAGACTTCCGAAGCCTTAAAATATGGAGAAGAGATTTCTGATGCGGAGTTAGGGGGGGGGCATACAAGATACCAATAGAAACCCTGACATTATGGTAAAGCTTCGAAATTACAAAACGCCCCGAGGGTATGAAGGAAAAACCAATAGAACACTCGATTCATACCAATTAGAGTATTACTATCCTTATTTGAGAGCAAACACCCAAGAGGAGCTCAGTGCAGTTTTTTTGGAAAGACACCCAAATTGGAAAATACTGAACGGGCAAGACACACCACCTCTCTGGAGAGCTCAACTCACCCAAGCTGATGCGATTGGCCGCTTGGCTTATTTTTTTGGTCAACGTGGGTGTATGTTCCTCATGGTAAAGATTATGCCGTGTATAGAGAGCAAATTTTAGGTGCCCTGCATGGTAAAATTAGTTGGCTCTTATGCAAAGTAAGTGGGTAAGAGATCTTAACAAAAAATAAAAGTAGTGTTATTTTGCTTCATCAATAATGAAGGAAAATAAGATGCTGAACGTCGAAGAACTTTTTAGTAAAGCCTTAGGGATAGAGAACCCATGGAGAAT
>CANMHY010000056.1 GCA_947497675.1 Alphaproteobacteria bacterium | reverse complement strand
TTAATTGTCGTATCAGGAGAGCTTTCTTCAAGTTCTTGAGCAAGCTTTAATCCTATTTTTCCGGCCCCCAGAATTAAAACATTTCGAGCTATTTTTTGATCATGTCCAAAAGCTTGCATCGCTCTCATAACATGAGCCTGATTGGCAATAAAATAAACGTCGTCCCCTGGGAGCATTTCATCTTCTGGCTTAGGGATGAGGAGCTGATCTTCTCGTAAAATGGCAAGAATCGTGATTTCTAACTCGGGAAATAGATTGCTGAGCTGACGCAAAGGGGTGTAGGCTACTGGACATTGAAGTCCGCATCTTACACCAACAACGTTAATTTGTCTTTCAGCGAGAGGAATTAAGTCAAAGACACCTTGAACACCAATAGTTTGAGCAATCGTCCGTGCTATTTCACGTTCAGGGGAAATTAAAATATCAATGGGAATACGGTCTGGACCAAAAATATTCCACTTGGAATCAAAATAGACAGCTTCCTTAAGATATGCGATTTTTAAAGGAACTTTAAATAAAGTATGGGCAATTTGACAGGTTAAAATGTTTGTTTCATCTTGATTTGTAACGGCAATAATAAGTTGAGCATCTCCGGCCCCTGCCTTTTCAAGAACATCTGGATGTGTGGAAGATCCATGAAGCGTTTGAATATCTAAAGAATCTGAAATATCACATAAAAGATCCTCTGAGGCATCAATAATGGTGACATCCGTTTTTTCACGTGCAAGGTACTTTGCAATTCCCGACCCAATGACGCCCGCTCCACAAATAATTACTTTCACACTATGCCTTTACGTATTTTTTTGAGAGGTCCTTAGGAAACATGTTGATTTCCAAGTCCGAGTGAGCGCAATTTTCGATGCAATGCAGAGCGTTCCATCCCTACAAAATCAGAAGTTTTCGAAATATTGCCCCCAAAACGGATTATTTGAGAAGCTAAATATTGGCGCTCAAAAATTTCTCTTGCTTCTCGCAAAGAAAGTTTTAAAAGCTCTTCTCCGCCATCAAGCGCTAAAATCGAAGGAGATCCGGAGATTATTTCAGGAGGAAGAACATCTTCCCCCAAAAATTCTTCCTTTTTATCTGCACTTACAATTGTAATCCATTCAGCGACATTCCGTATCTGACGAACGTTTCCTGGCCAAGCATAATTTGTAAGCTTTGTTTTTGCCTCTTCGGTAAAGGATCGAATGGGCAAATTCAAGGCTTGGGGATTTGCTTTTTTTAGAAAATAATTCATGAGCAATAAAATATCTTCCTGTCTTTCGGAAAGGGGCGGAAGTGTAATGTTAACAACATTAAGCCGATAAAAGAGATCCTCTCTAAATTTTCCAAGCTTGACAAGTTCTTCAAGATTTTCAGTGGTTGAACTTAAAATTCTGACATCTGCACGGATTTTTTTTGTTCCCCCTAAACGTTCAAAGTTTAAATCATGGAGAATACGTACAAATTTAGACTGAGCATCAACAGGCATAAATGAGACATGGTCTAAATAGAGCGTTCCATTATGGGCTTCTTCAAGCACGCCGACAGTTGATGGAACGAGAGGGGTTGTTTTGTCCCCTTCTCGCCCTAAAAGAGCTTCCTCAAAAGACTCTGCTGAATGTCCTCTACAATCGAAAACAACAAAAGGTCCCTCAGCCCGACGGGATTGACTATGAATTAAACGTGCAACAAATTCTTGCCCAGATCCAATAGGACCTTTAATCATGACACGACTGTTTGTTTGAGCAACTTTTGTAATTGTTGATCTTATGTGTTGGGCAGCAGCAGAATTTCCAATAAAGTCCTCTGAATCAAAAATTCGGCGTTTTAGAGCGTCATTTTCACGTTTTAAATCTGCCGCTTCCAGTGCTTTTTTTACAGAAAGTAGAAGGCGTTCAACTGTAAAAGGTTTTTCAATAAAGTCATAAGCACCTTTTTTTAAGGTGTTCACAGCTGTTTCAATCGTTCCATGGCCACTAATCATAATAACGGGGACAAAGGGGTGATCTTTTTTAATCACGTCTAAAAGTTCAATCCCATCAAATCGGCTATCATTAAGCCAAATATCTAAAAAAACAAGATTTGGTCGGCGTGATTTAACAATTTCAATTGCATTTGCGCCATTGGAAGCCAAATGGACAACATAGCCTTCATCCTGAAGAATATCTGATATAAGATTACGGATATCGGCTTCGTCATCAACAACAAGAATTTCGTATGCCATAGCTTTTTATACCTAAATTATGTATGAGGAAAAAACAACAATCTCACATGAGCACCAAGTCTATCTTCTCTATCTTTTAACTCTAGAACACCTCGATGATCTTGCATAATCTTTTTAACAATAGCAAGTCCTAGACCTGTTCCTTGAGTTCTTGTTGTATAATAGGGTTCCGTTAATCTTTCGCGTCCTGCCTTTGGGAGTCCTGCGCCTGTATCGATAATATCCAGCTGAATGCCCCCCTCCTCTTGAGAAAGATGGAGCGTAATTTGTTCCGCCTCATGAGAGTCCTTTTCTTTCAAAGAGGGTTCAGTTTGAAGTGTTAATGCTTTTTCGTCAATAGACTCTGCAGCATTTTTAAGTAAATTTGTTAATGTTTGCATGAGTTGCCTTGCATCGCACTCCAAAAACAAAGGCTTTTTAGGGAGGTTAAGTTTGTACGTAATTTGAGGATGGGCATTTTGTTGAAGAATAAGTGCTTGATGACAAATGTCTGAAAAATTTTCTTGTTTCATAATGGGAGCTGGCATGCGTGCAAAGGCTGAAAATTCGGAAACCAACGACCCTATTGTCTCAACTTGGCGCATGATTGTGTCAACACATCTCAGAAAACTCTCTGAATCAGTTGTAATTTGAGGGGCATATTTTCGTCTTAATCGCTCTGCAGAGAGTTGAATAGGTGTCAATGGATTTTTGATTTCATGGGCAATACGCCGTGCAACATCTGACCAGGCAGCTTTACGTTGATCAGAAAGTTGTTCTGTTAAGTCATCAAAGGTTAAGACGAAACCTTTGTTTTTTTCACGCTCAGTATTTTGAAATGAAATTCGAACGAGAAAGGTTCGTGTATGCCCTCCTCGATTCATATGAACTTGTGACTCCATAATTTGATGATTTGTCGACATAAGTGTTTTTTCAAGAAGATTGGAAACTTCAGGAAAAATACTTAAGATAGGCTGACTTATTTGATCTTCTAAATTAACGCCCAAAAGAAGAGACGCAGATCTATTGGCTAGATTAATTTTAGTTTTTGAATCAAGCCCAATAATACCGGCGGAAACGTTCGATAGAACAGACTCCGTAAACTGTCTTCGAAGTTCAATTTGCTGGGAGGCCTCTTTAAGTTCTAATTGTTGTAGTTCGAGTTTTGAGGTCATAATGTTAAAAGTTTGGATAAGCGTTGAAATTTCCCCTTCTTTAGAAAGCCCTCGTTTTTCTTGGATCCTAAAACTTAAGTTTCCGGATCCAACTTGACGTGAAGCATCTATTAAATAACTGATAGGACGTACAATTTGAGTTGCAACAAGAAGTCCAACCCAAATTGCCATTAATAAAAGAAGAAGAGCAACTGCAGCAAAAATTAAAAAAAATGTGATCTGAAAATTAGATTGATTTTGTTCGAGCGCTTTATACTCAGAGATAGCGCCTTCTGCTTGGCTGACTTTTCCGAGAACATGCGGATCTACCATGCGTCCAACATATAAGTACAAGGGTCCTAAAGTTGGATTGAGAGAATCTATTTGTATAATGGCCCGTACGCGATCTCCGTGTTCTCCCGTTAAAATAGAGACCTCTCCCCTCTTTGCTTGATCGACAGCATTCTGAGAAACGGGTTCAAACTCTAAGGAAAAGCTAAAATTTGATCGTGCAAGAACGTTATGAGCCTCATCAAAAACAACGGCTTCCCGTATAGAGCGGATTGTACTCATGAACGAAAGATAATCATTAAATTTTTTAGAATCGTTAAGGAGGTCTGTAAGGTGGTGGCTTACATCTCTGGCCATAAGAGAGGCATCTGTTGCAATGGACCTTTGATGTTCCTTTAAGTACGCTTGAGCCACAGCAGAAGAATCATCTAAGGCAGTCTTAACATGTGTACTAAACCATGATTCAATTCCATAATGGAAAAACAGACCTGAAAATATTGCAACCAAAATAGCAGGAATAGCAGAAATCAGGCCAAATAGAAAAACAAGCCTTACGTGTAAGTGGGATCCAGCGAGCCCTTTTTTATGCTCTGCCCATAAAATAGTGAGTCTTCGTGCAATCACAAG
The DNA here is from genome assembly GCA_947497675.1 of Alphaproteobacteria bacterium. Taxonomy (GTDB): domain Bacteria; phylum Pseudomonadota; class Alphaproteobacteria; order 16-39-46; family 16-39-46; genus 16-39-46. The sequence goes on along the minus strand of CANMHY010000056.1, from coordinate 1,845 downwards.
AACAATAAGGGCTAGAAAAATAAAATCAGCTAAGAGAAGTGCAAACACATGTTGGACGTTTAACGTCAGGAATTCGGGATCTCGAAGTGCTGTAAATGTTATAATACCGAGCGCAAAAACGCCAATTCCGAGCGTAAAAGCAATGAGACGATCGCGTGAAAAGCCTTTGAGTAACCTTGGAAAAAAAAATGTACGCACAATTTTTTTTATAAAAAAACGCCAAGATCGTTTTTTAAGAGATTTATTTTTTCTCATGGTTAAATCCGAGAGTTCTAAGCTTTTTACGCAATGTATTTCGATTAATTCCTAAAATGTCAGCGGTTTGAGATTGATTTCCTTTGGTATGATTCAGAATTGATCGAAATAAAGAACGATCAATTTCTGATATTAAAAGAGGATATAACCCTCCTTTATTTGAAAGAGTATCGTTATTTTTTAAATAAGAATCACAATAGTGTACAATGAAATCTGACAGATTATCAGAACCAAATACAGATGGATTTTCTTTTTTCTCAAGAGCGGAAAAGGGTGTGTGGATGTCTTTAGGTGTCATTTCTAAATAATAATTTCCTTATTTTGAAGAGAAAAATTAGCGTCTATTTCAATTGATGTATAGTATTGATTTAAATATTTTAAAACTTCTTGAAGCGTTTGAGAAGCATTAATCTTAACCCGAAATTCTGTCGAATTTGGAAGTCCTTTGCTATACCATCCCAAATGTTTTCGCATTAGGAGAATCCCTGTTTCGGGGCCGTAATGAGCGAGTGTTTGTTCAAGATGCTCAAGAATAATGTCTTTTTGATCTTTTAAAGAAGGATCTTCCAATTTCTTTCCCGTCTTTAAAAAAGTATCCACTTGATTTATAAACCAAGGCTTTCCATAAGTTCCGCGCCCTATCATAACAGCATCAGCCCCAGAGGCCTCGAGTAAAGAACGCGCATCTTCAACCGTTTTTACGTCACCATTCCCAACGACTGGAATTTTAACAGCTTCTTTAACCGTCTTAATGAAAGGCCAGTTGGCGCTGCCATTATAGAGTTGACAGCGTGTTCTCCCATGAATAGTCACCATTTGTATGCCACATTCTTCAGCAATTTTAGCAAGTTTTGCTGCATTTAGGGAGTTATCGTCCCAGCCCATTCTCATTTTTAAAGTAACAGGAATTTTAATGGCATTAACAGTGGCTTCCATTATCTTAGAGGCTTTATATTCATCTCTCATAAGAGCAGATCCAGCATGTCCATTAACGACTTTTTTAACAGGACACCCCATATTAATATCAATAATTTGAGCACCTCTATCAACATTAAGACGTGCAGCCTCTGCCATAACATAGGGATCACACCCTGCAAGTTGAACAGCCATCGGAAATTCTTCAATGCGATGCGCACATTTTTTGAGAGATTGTCTTGTTTCTCTGATCATGGCCTCACTCGCAATCATTTCAGAAATGACGAGTCCTGCACCAAATTTTTTAACAAGATTTCGAAACGGCAAATCTGTAACGCCAGACATAGGAGCTAAAATCACACGTGAATCAAGAGAGATATTGCCAATTTTTAAAGGAGCCACTGAAAAACTTTCACATATTTTATCCGGAAGGTGCCTAATTTTTAGGCAATCTACATCAAAAAGGCAAGACTATTCGAGAAAAAGTGGAGTAATTTCTTTTTTAAGACAATTTTTTTTATAAAGTGAGAGCTTTGCATGACTGAAGAAATAAGGTCTAAAAAAGTTATAATCCTATAAATTTACGCCTCCATTTTTTTTAAAAATACCTATTTTTCGTTGAAAACATTGGATATTTCTTATCTTTTTTGATATATTGAGGGAGCAAAATATCTA
>CANMHY010000055.1 GCA_947497675.1 Alphaproteobacteria bacterium | reverse complement strand
TTATTTATTACTAAATCCACCTTCATCCTCTGCTCCAAAATCTGCTCTGCCATCTCCAGATGCTGATTCTGGCACTCCAAACGAGAAAGACCCTTCCATCCCTCTCCCCACAAATCTTCTTCTGTCTTCCAACTCTGAGATCGCAGCCCTTGCTCAACAAATTAAAGCAACTGTAGACACACTTGTTGATAGCTTTAGAAATCAATTTGGATTGACAATCACTTATCTTGGTAATCCACGTGTTTCAGAGTCATTTTATAAGGGTCTTATAGAACAGCTTGCCAGCGCTGCCCCGTCAACCTCTGAATCAAGTTCCTCGTGGGATCTTTTTTGTAAGGAGGAAGAATCTCATTTAAAAAAGTATGAGGACATCATAAAAGATGAAGAAAAACTCTATTTGTGGCAACCAACCAGAGCTCACAGAGCAAAATATTATCTAACAGAAGACTGGAAGGATCTAAAAGTGTTAACAATCACGCCTTATAATTTCCATCTCTATGCAGCCATGATCGATCTCTTGGATGAAAATTATGAACATTTAGGTCTTCTCGAACATAACAAATCTATCCTAGAAGGCGCATCAGGATTTAAATATGGCCCCTATGATAAAAGATATGTGCACGCCTACATACTACGTCATGAAGAAAAAGTTACAGAAAAATTATTAGATTAAAAAAGGGCCTTGAAACTCAGAATAAAACTCCAGAGAGAAGAGATTTAGAATTTTCTTCTCTGGGGTTTTACAAACAAGAAAATTTATGTGTATTCACCCAAGTTTTTCAACACGCCTTTCATGACGCTCCCCTCCCTCAAAGGATGTTGAGAGAAAAGCCTCTAAGCATTCTTCGGCTGTAAAGCTTCCAATAAGGCGTTCTCCGAGAACAAGAATATTCGCGTCATTATGAACTCTTGCAAGACGCGCTGAGGTAACATCATGACAGAGAGCAGCCCGAATTCCTGGAAACCGATTGGCAGCAATACTGATTCCAATTCCTGATCCACAAATCAAAAGTCCGAAGTCTCCCTCACCCTTTTTTAAAAGCTCTGCCACCTTAAAGGCATAGTCTGGATAATCCACAGACTGCTCACCAGAATGGGTTCCGCAATCTACAACCTCATACCCCTTCTCAATCAATTTTAATTTAAGAAGCTCTTTTAGAGTAAATCCAGCATGATCTGCGCCGCATATAATTTTTAATGACATTTTTCCTTAATCTCTCTGTAATTTATAGATATCTTTTATCTTAACTCATAAGTTCATTTTGAACACAGAACAATAATAATTCCCTCATTCCTCATTTTCTTTCAAGGAGAAAATAATGTCTTACATTTATCATATCGCAGATCAAAATGCTTGGGAAAAAGCTCAGGAGTTGGGGTTTTATCTCGAGAATGAACGCTCTCTTTAACATTTACATTTTTTTGCATAAAATTTTCTTGAGAACACCCCTTATTTTTTAACTTAAAAAAGGACATTGCTTTCTGTCTTTCTTTCCCTCACATTAAAAGGAAAGGACTCCTAAAAACGCTTAAAAACAATAAAGGAGAAAAAAGTGTCAGCGCCTTTCTTGTCGATTCAAAAAGACCGCTCTGAAACCGTCCTCTTTCCAAAAGGCGAGTGGTGTCTCTGGACGCTCGGAAAACATTACCAAACACTTCAAAGCATCACACTTGAAGACAGAAAACTTCGAAAAGTTATTATCGATCTCTCAGAAATCTTAAAAATAGACACAGGCGGCGCCGTTTTGCTTCTTTCTTTAAAGAAGCGCTTAGAAGGTCAAAAGTTCTCCGTTAGATTTGAGAACGGAAGCGATGAAACTCTGCAAATCTTGAATCTTGTTCATCACTACCCTCTTAATTTGGAGGAAGCTTCAAAAAAGTCTTCGGCTTTTAGGTCTTTTGTTTTAAGGCTGGGGGAATCCACCGTGAATCTCCTCTCTTTGACCCTTCAACTGACCTCTTTTTTTGGAGAAGTTATTGTCACGCTGCTTCAATCGCTCAGAAGACGCTCCTCTTTCCGTCTCATATCTTTTTGTTCCCATTTGCAAGATGTGGGGGTGAATGCCCTTCCCATTGTTGGGCTCATTTCTTTCTTAATTGGTGTTGTTCTTGCCTATCAAGGCGTGACCCAGCTCAAACGGTTTGGAACCGAGATTTTTACAGTTAATCTCTTAGCCTTGGGAATTCTCAGAGAGGTTGGTATCCTCATTACAGCGATCGTTGTTGCTGGAAGATCTGGAAGTGCTTTTACAGCTCAAATTGGGACCATGGTACTCAACGAGGAAGTGGATGCCATGCAAACCATGGGGCTTGATCCTGTGAATGTTCTCGTGATTCCGCGAATTATGGCCCTTATGATTGCCCTTCCCCTTCTCACTTTTTTTTCTGACATCGTTGGACTTTTAGGAGGGGCCTTTATGACGCATACTTTAATGGACCTTAGTTATGTTCAATTCATAGAGCAACTCAAACTCGCCATAACGCCCACAACATTTTGGGTCGGCATGGTAAAGTCTCCTTTTTTTGCTTTCCTCATTGGTCTTGTAGGGTGCTTTGAAGGTCTTCAGGTATCTGGAAGCGCCGAAAGCATCGGACAACACACCACCAAGTCGGTTGTCGAATCTATCTTCTTGGTCATTGTTGCCGATGCGGCATTTTCGATTCTTTTTTCGTATTTAGGAATTTAAATGACGCACTCCCCTTCTCTTTCTCACAACCCTGAAAAACCCGTCATTGACATAAAAAACCTTGTGACAAACTTTGGATCAACGCTTATTCATGAAAATTTAAATCTGACTGTCTTCAAAGGCGAGATTATTGGTATTATTGGAGGATCGGGTTCTGGAAAATCTGTCCTTTTAAGAACGATCTTAGGACTTAAGCTGCCTCAGTCAGGATCGATCAGACTTCTCGGAAAAGATATTTATCATGCCCCAGAAAGTGCTCAAGAACACGTTGATAAATCTTGCGGTGTTTTATTTCAAAATGGCGCTCTCTATACGTCCCTCACGGTTCGTGAAAACATCCTCGTCCCTTTAAAGGAAGTCACTCAGATTTACCCCCCCTTTGCAGACTCAATCGTTGCCTTAAAACTTGGGATGGTGGGGCTTCCTTTGGATACAGCCTTAAAATACCCCTCTGAGCTCTCCGGAGGAATGACGAAACGTGTCGGTCTCGCCCGCGCGCTCGCCCTTGACCCCAGCATTCTCTTTTTGGATGAGCCAACATCCGGACTTGACCCAATTTCAGCTGAGGCTTTTGATACACTCCTTAAAAAATTACACGCCCATTTAGGATTTACTGTCTTTATGATTACACATGATCTTGATACCATAAAATCAGTCTGCACTCGAATTGGGGTCCTTCTGCATAAAAAACTCTTCCTGGGGACCTTTGAAGAGCTCAAAAAAATGGAGGACCCATGGATCCATGACTATTTTCATGGAAATAGAGCCCGTAAAATCTTTGGAAAAGGGTTTTAAATGGAAACACAAGCACGTTATTTGACTGTTGGAACTTTTGTTCTTATCCTCCTTCTTGGAGCTTTAGGATTTGTCCTCTGGATAGGCAAAAAAGAATTTGGCGGAACAAATAATCTTTATGATATTTATTTTCAAGGGTCGGTCACGGGGTTAAAACTCGGCGCTCAGGTCCTTTATCGCGGCGTTGCTGTGGGAAGTGTCAAATCAATTGTTATTGACCCCAAAAATATCGAACAAATTCGTGTTCGTATTAACCTCGTGCCGAGCACACCAATTCGAAAAGATACAGAAGCTTCTCTTGAAATGCAGGGCATCACAGGCATTGCCTTTGTTCAGCTAACAGGAGGGTCTCCCGGAAGCCCCCCTCTCACGGCGATCTTAAAAGATGACTACCCCATTATCCCTTCGAAACCTTCTAAAATCGAAGAAATATTTGAGGCAGCTCCTAAGCTTCTGCAAAACTTAAATAAACTTTCTCAAGATTTAGATCTCCTCCTAAACCAAAAAAATACTCAAAACTTAGCTTCTATTTTAGAGAATCTTAAAACCCTCACACAAACGTTTGCAAACAAAGCACACACCATCGACCAATTTCTTGAGAACGCCGATACAGCTTTTAAAGAGATTTCAGAGACGTCTAAATCATTCAGATCCTTTGCTCAAACTTTACAAGATGAGCTCCTTCCTCTCTCACGAAGTGCTCGCGACTTCTTCCAAGAGTCCCGTGACTTCCTTAACGAAAACAAAATCCCCCTTCAAACGTTCTTAACCTCCGGACTTTATGAATTCTCAAATGTGATGTCAGAATTCCGGGTTACTTTGGAAAGTATTAATCGCTTAAGCACAAACATCGAAAGAGACCCTTGGGCTTTCATATTTGGAACAGGAGATGACGGATATGTTCTTAACTAAAAAAAATATTTTTAGGCGCGCTTCAACGCTCGCCCTCGGCTGCCTTTCTCTTTTGATCATGTCTGGCTGTCTGAGCCTTCCTAAAAATTCTGAAAAGTATAAGCTCTTTTATCTCAAAACCCTTCCTTTCTCTGAAAAAGAAAGGGCAAGCCTCCATCCTGTTAAATGGCAACTCATCCTGGAAGATCCTTCCTGTGACGGACGCCTCAACACAGATCGCATCGTTGTTCAATCCTCCTCAGCAGAGATTACCCACATCTCAGGCGCAAGATGGGTCGATCGTCTTCCCAATCTTATTCAACAATTGCTTCTGAATCTCTTTGAGAATTCTGGACAAATCAAAGGCGTGGGGACATCTCTCGATGGCCTCGATGCAGATTATGTCCTCCTCATTGATATTCGAGATTTTGAGCTGATGGTAAGAGAATCCAAAGAAGTGCGCATCCGTATCTTTGCAAAAATGATGCGCCTCAAAGACCGAGAGATTGTGGGTGCAAAGACCTTTGAGAGCATAGTCCCCATTACCCAAGATTCTTTCAAAGAAGTCATTGACGCTTTTCTCACAGCAACAAATCGTGTTGGAAAAGAAATCGTCATCTGGTCCTTGGCCCCCCCCAGTTTCCAGATTTTCCCTCAACGGAAGCAAGAGATGAATCAGAGTGATTGAGATCACATTAAGAAAAACGTCTCTTATTCCAGACGCAACATGAAAATGTTCTATTCCCATCTTTGTCCATCGTTAGAAAAAGCCATTTAAAAACAAATAGATAAAATAAAAAAAATCGTTTTGGGTCACTACAAGTTAATTTTGTAGGATGAGTTTAGCAGTATAATTTTTCGGTTTTACCCGGATGAGAATCTATCCCCAATGCTTTGTAAATTTCTAATTGATTTGGGTCTGTCAAGCTTGTTTTTCGGAGTTGGATTTGTTTGACCATTTTCAAGACGCAACGTGCTGGTGATTCGGCATTGCGTATCTAACACCTCTCGAAGCAAGTCCCAGCTTTGATGAATCCCCTTCAGTTTGAGTTGGTATCTAATCGTATGTAATAAATGATAAGCAAGGATACTGATAAACACTGATCTTCACGGGAAAGAACTACCCCTAAAAATTGTATGAATCAAGAATAAGAAGCAGCTTTAATATTTAGGGTACGATGGTTGAGCCACTCAATCTTTGTTGGCAAGAGTTTTGCCATTGAGGTCAAGATAGCAGGTAAGTTACGTTTCTTTTTAAGGGCAACCGTAACATTCTCGGAATCAGTGGTGATAATCCCCTCATTACAAACAAATTTTTCATAGAGGGTTTGAGCTGTTTGATGTTCATAGCCGATGAGGCTTGTCGCAAATAAACGATAAAGATTATGAGCAAAAATTGTCATTGTTAAATCAAAATCAACTTTAATCACCATAGAAGAAGAGATTTTGTTGAGATGGAAAAAATGAGTTTGTTCAGAGATGTTCGTAAGCGTCTTATGAAGCGGTGATCAAAATTAGACGAAGCTTCCAAAGCATTGCGCTGCTTGAGTTTTTTGCATTTGAACGATTTTCAAATTATTTTTCAAAAAAACGATTTTTTTTTTATTTTTTTGTGCTTTTATCCATTTTTTTGATCTCTTCAGAGCGTTTCGGTATCCGATAATCTTTCCTTAACATGGAGAGGAACATTCCATGGCAGCAATGATTCAAGATTTTCAGGTGCTATTGAGGGGATGGTTTCAAG
>CANMHY010000054.1 GCA_947497675.1 Alphaproteobacteria bacterium | reverse complement strand
CCCTTACGCTTGGAGCTCTTCTTTTAAACCATAAGTTTACCCAAATGGAATTAATGTGTCTGCTCTTTTTAGCAGGGGTTTTTTGCTGTTATCAGGTGGTTATTTTTGCCGCAGGATCTGATCTTGTTAAGCCTCTTTATTTAGGAATTACGATTGCCTTTTTGAATTGTATTAATATGTTGGGGGGATCTTTCTTTCATACGCTTATTGGCTGTATGATGGATATGGTTTGGAGCGGTACCTTCAATGCTGAAGGAGGAAGGTTATATGCTGTTGCCTCTTATCAAGTAGCGCTCGCGCTGATTCCAGCGTCTGCTCTTGTTGGGGCGGTTATCGTTGGTTTTTTGGGGTTCAGATTGAGACAAAGACAAGAAAATTAAGGAACACGAGCGTTTTTATTTGGAGGAAGGAAGTCTTAAGGCTCCTCCCAGAGAAATTAAGGCAAAGACACACATCATAACAGGGGTTGACCAAAGATTTGAAACGCTCATTAAGGATGTGAGGAGGCTCGGCAAGAGGGCCATAAAGGCAAAGGTAACATTGTAACAAAAAGCGATTCCCGTATATCTTACTTGGGTGGGAAAAAGATGAACCATCACGGGAAAATAAGAAGTCCCAAAGAGGGCAATAAAGAGTTGATGGAGGATTAAAAACAAAATGAGAATTAGGCTATTTTGAAGAAAAAGAAGCGCAAAAAGAGGCCCACAGAGAAAGACATAGGCGAGAGAGGTTTTGATGAGGATATTTCTTTTTGGAAAGAGATCAGAAAATCTTCCGCAAAAGGGAATAATAACTGCTGAAAACACAAGACTGATCGTAATTCCAAAATAGACTTCCCGAGACGTGAATCCAAAAAATGTTGGAATATAATAAGGAAAAAAGAGATTAAGAAGAATAAGAGCGGCAAAGAAAGCTGTTAAAGAAAAGCCGTGTAAAACGACTTTATAATGATCTTTTAGGAGAACGAAAAAGGGGTTTTGACTCTGAGCCGGTGCGGTTTGGAATGTAGGCGTTTCGAGAAGTTTAAGTCTAAGAGCAAGGAGGGCAAATCCAAGAATTCCACCAATGATAAAAGGGAGACGCCATCCAAAATCTAAAATTTGAGGCTCTTCAAGTGTAGAGGTTAGAAAATAAAGAATAAGAGTTGCAAGGATAGCTCCAATACTGGTGCTTGAAATAATAAAACTCGTATAGCGTCCCAAAGATTTTTGAGGGGAAAATTCTCCCATAATTGTTGTCGCGCCTGGCAATTCTCCGGCATAAGAAACCCCTTGAAGAACTCGGCAGACAAAAAGCAAAATGGGGGCAGAGAGACCCAATTTTTCATAAGTTGGGAGAAATCCAATAGCAAGTGTGCTGAAAGACATGAGACCGGTGAGCATGAGAAACGCAGGTTTTCTTCCAAACCTGTCTCCCATTATCCCAATAATTGTGCCTCCAAAAGGGCGTGCAAAATAACCAACCGCAAAAATCAGAAAAGATTGTAAGATTGCGACTGACTTATCTTGGTTTGGAAAAAATAAAAGAGCAATATATTTTGTCATCATGGCGTAAACAACAAAATCATAGTACTCTACAAGAGAGCCCATACTTACCCAGAGGGTAATGCGGCGAAGAAGGGGGTTCTGTGTATTTTGCATATGCGCACGCTCCTTTTTAAGGGGGAGAGATCTCAAATAGCCTTGTCTTTTGCGGATCTATGCCTTTCTTTAAGCTCAATGTCAATATACTTATCGGTGGTTGCACTGGAGCTATGTCCTGCATCATCTCGAACATGTTCTCTCGGTCTTATTTTAACGTCATCTGAGATGCCTGTATGTCTGAGCCAATGGACAGTGACGTCGCGCAGAGAGTCAGCCTCCTCACAGAGATTGTTTTTTTCAAGATCCAACGCTGCTTGATCAAAGCAAGATTGAACGAGTGTCCTCAAATATGTTGTACTTGTAATGGGACCTTTTCCCTTTGCTTTGGGAAGAAGAGGGGATTGATCTGAGCTCGAGGGAAGTCCAGAAAGCCCCAATGCATGGCGCCATCTTTTTAAAGCGTCCAGCATGGCATTGCTGACGGCGATTTGACGTTGTTTGTTTCCTTTTCCAACGGTGGTGAACCACCAGTTTCCATCGCCATCTCTTGCAAAATGGTTCATTTGAGGGGACCACCTCATACTTGAGGCGAGCTCTGAAATCCGAAGATACATCCCATAAAGAGCAGACATAATGAAGAGCGTTCTTTCATGGAGCTCAGGCTCAATGTCTGCCATGGAAAGAGCTGTATTAAGAACGTACTTCCATTGAAGATCTGTGAGTCTTCTTACTACAGGTTGTCCTTGCTGTTTGCGAATAAATTTACTTTTTTGCCTTATGAGAGCGATGGGGTTCATGAAGACATGTTCTTCTTGAAGGAGATAATTAAAAAACGTGCTTAAAATTGCAAAAATCTCTTTAAGAGCGCCCTGGGAGAGTTCAAATTTCTTGGGGTCCGGTCTTTCTCCCTTTTGGTGAGCCGATTTTGCAACGGTGACAACGAAAGGGCGCCATTCAGGATTGGGATTGCGAACCCCGTCGCTTGGGAGGAAACGCGGGGCTTTTTTTGTGCCAATCCATGAGAGGGGAGGGTTCTGACAAAAGTGAATGAAGGTTTCAATGTCGTCGCGTCTGAGCTCAGAGAGAGATTTATGAGAGACAAGAGCACACCATTGAAGAAGGCGTTCAACTTCTCTTCGATAGGAGTTGAAGGTTCCTTCACTGCCTCTGTAGGCCTTTAGAAAGTTAATGGATTGCTTATAATCGTCTTGATTGGCGTAAGAGGAGCTCTCAGAAGAAACAGAGGTGTTTCCAATATGTTGAAGCGTGTCAAAAAGAGGGAGAAAATCTTGTGTTATCGTCCATATTCCTAAGGTGAGATTATTCTTTTTTGAGAGGCTTGTGCTCTTTTATAGGCGCTTTGATTTCTACATGTGTCAGGTATGTCGCTTTTGAGATAATATCAGCATCAATTCCCATCTTAAACAATTTTAGCGCTGTTTTCTGAGCGTTAAGTTTCTCTCCCTTTTCAATACCTTCTGCAATTGTTTTGTTTATCATAAGATCATCGGCTTCTTGTGCAAGGCGGGATCTTAAGTAAGCATCGTATTCAGCTTGTGATAAATTGAATTTTTCGATAGCATTATAAGCCTCTAAAACAAAAGGATCTTTAATGGTGGAGGGCGGCGCTTGCGTCTTGTTCCACTCTGCAAAAAAATAAAGCCATTCATCTTCAATGCTTTTTAAGTCTTCCGCTTTCTTTTTAAATTTTGGAAGTTCAATAAAAACGTATGAAAGCGAGAAAAGATATCTTTTTTGAGTCTTTGATTCAACGTTCAAATGATAACTGATACAGTCAACGTCCCTTTCAAATAAAGTACGTCCTGTTAAGGAAAGTATAATAACAGGCATCAAGTCATCGTGTGTCTTTCCTTTCTTTACTTGAGACACAAATGTATGAGCTGCATAACATTGGACCCGGTTCAAAAAAGAAGCCTCCGGTTTGTTTTGCATCTCAACGATATAGGTTTTCTTTTCTTCGTCTGTACATTTGATATCAAAGATACTGCGCCGGCCCGATTTGAAGTTGGGAAGTTCTTCTTGGGGAATAAAATCAATTTTCTTGATCTTTTTCCCTGTCTCAAGACGCAAGACAGCATTCAAAAAATCAATCAATCGATCATTATCAGAGAATATTTTCTTAAAAATGACATCATTGGTCGGATCGACATAACGAGAAGACATAACGCGTAACCTTAAAAAAAGAGGCCTATGGACACTTAAGAAGTATCATTTTAGGCAAAAATTTGCAACTTAAAATCAGATCATGAGCTTTTTTTAAAAGCACTTGAAGCCCCATTTTTAAAATTTTTTTACAATCCTTTTCTTGACGTTCGACGTAATTCATGCGTATATCTTTCTTGAAAATACGTTTGTAAGGCCGGGTGGCAGAGTGGTTATGCGGAGGACTGCAAATCCTTATACGTCGGTTCGATTCCGGTCCTGGCCTCCAAAACAAAAAATGATGAGGAGTTGGTGTTAAAAAAATACTCGGGTCTTTCTTGTATTTTAACCCTAGATTTTTGAATGAATCTTTGTTATGAACCTCTCATCAGTTGATTTTTCTGATCCCCGGTAGCTCAGTCGGTAGAGCAAGTGGCTGTTAACCACTCTGTCGCTGGTTCGAATCCGGCCCGGGGAGCCATCCTTTCTAATACATAAAGATACAAAGGAAACATGCGCCTTCTTTATTTTGGTGATGTCGTAGGTCGATCTGGCCGAGAGGTGGTTTTGGAAAATCTTCCAGCATTGAAGGATGCGTTGCGTCCTGATTTTACTGTTTTAAATGGTGAAAATTCAGCCGCTGGATTTGGAATTACCCAAAAAATATGTGAAGAATTCTTTAAGAACGGTATTGATTGTATTACCCTAGGAAATCATTCTTGGGATCAAAAGGAAATCTTAACGTATATCGGCGCTGAGCCGCGTCTTTTGAGACCTTTAAATTATCCACCTGGAACACCCGGGAAAGGTTTTAATCTTTTTAACCTCTCCAATGGACGAAAAATTCTTATTATTCAAGTGATGGGGCGTCTTTTTATGGATGCGCTCGATGATCCTTTTCGGGCGGTGGATGACGTTTTAAAGATGTATCCTTTAGGGGCTTCCATTCCTTTTATCTTTGTGGATATTCATGCGGAAGCCACCAGTGAAAAAATGGCACTTGCGCATTATTTAGATGGGCGCGTGACGGCTGTGGTTGGGACGCATACGCATATTCCGACGGCAGATGAACAAATTTTTCCCCTTGGAACGGCTTATCAGAGTGATGTGGGGATGTGCGGCGATTATAATTCTGTCATTGGCATGAAAAAAGAAATTCCAATTTCCCGGTTTACAAAGAAAATTTCAGGGGAGCGTATGGTGCCTGCAGAAGGAAAGGGAGATCTTTGTGCTGTTTTTATTGTGAGTGACGATAAAACAGGACGTGCGCTCTCCATTGACCCTATTCGTATGGGACCAAGACTTTCTCAAACATTTCCAAAAGGGGAGTCTTTCTCAAAATGACGTTTCAATTTCCAAAGTGTGTTGTTGTAGGATGTGGCAGCTGGGGAGAGAATCTCGTCAGAACGCTTGTCTCTCTCGAGGCTTTGGGGGGAATTGTTGAAAAAAATGAAACACGCGCCCTAGATCTCTCAAAGCTCTACCACATTCCCGTGTTTGAATTTGAAGATGTTCTTAAAAACGACGAGATTCACGGGATTTTCATTGCAACCTCTTCCCAAGATCGTGGGTCTCTTGCCCATCAGGCCTTTGAACATCAAAAGCATGTTTTTATTGAAAAGCCTGTCGCTTTTACAGAAAAAAATGCTCAAATTTTATATGATTTAGCCCTCAAATCTAATCGTCATATTATGGGGGGGCATCTCCTTCTCCATCACCCTGTGTTTCAAAAGATGAAAGACATGGTTCAAAAAGGGATGATTGGAGAAGTCAAATGTCTTCAAACCTCTCGGAAAAATTTTGGAAAATTTTTCAAAAACGAAAGCGTTTTGTGGGATTTTGGTCCTCATGATCTTTCAATGATTTGGGAACTTCTTCCGACCTGTAAAAAAACAATGCCTCACCAAATAACCTCACTAGCATTACATGAACGTGGGGGTATTGCCGACGTTGTTGAAGCAACGTTGTTGTTCTCTGACGTTGCCGTTCAAATGTCCCTCTCTCGATTGAGTCCCTATAAGGAACAAAAAATTGTCGCTTTGGGGACGAAAGGGTCCTTGTGCTTTGATGATACAAAGCCTTGGGATGAGAAACTTCTCTATACACCCATTTCCTTCACGTCAGAAGATAAAGAAGCTCCTCCTCTTAAAAAAGATGAAAAATATATAAAAGTACCTCAGGAAGAGCCGCTCAAAAACGAATGCTTGGCTTTTTTGAGAGCGATTCAAAAAAATGAAAAATCAGAAGCATTTTTAGAGGCTCTTATGGTGACTTCGATCCTTGAAAAAATTCAAAAAAGTTTAAAATTATAAAATTTAGGGCGTTTTTTCTCCTTGTTTTTAAAAGAAAAGAACGATATTCTATGTTCTAAAAAGATATATA
>CANMHY010000053.1 GCA_947497675.1 Alphaproteobacteria bacterium | reverse complement strand
CAGGGTCTTCAACGGTAGGAGAAAGTTTGGCCACCTGCCTCCCGACCATCTTTGTTCCTCTTTCGTCTGCAATGGATGATCATCAAACTAAAAATGCGACCTTTATTGCCTTTGGAGGGGGTGGATGGATGATTCCCCAAAATGATATGTTTTCAGAAAAGAGTGCTCAGCTCATTGAATATCTTTTTGAAAACCCAAAAGAACTCCAAAAGGCTTCTTTAAACCTTTCAAAGATGTATAGAGCTGGAGCTCTTGAAAAAATCTTGGAGAGTGTTGACGTCTTCTTAAAAGGACGGCATAAAGAAAAAGATTTTTTGATATAACCGACGCGCTTTCTTAGGATTCTTAATTTAAGGACGATTCAATGAAAATTTCTCCTCTTTCTTTAGGTGTTATCCATTTTGTGGGTATTGGGGGTATTGGTATGAGCGGGATTGCAGAAATCCTTCATGGACTTGGACAAAAAGTTCAAGGAAGTGATATTACGCCGAATCCTAATGTTCAGCGCTTAAAAGAAAAAGGAATTCCTGTTTTTATAGGACATCAGGCAGAAAACATTGAAAAGGCAAACTTATTGGTCGTGTCTTCTGCAATTGAAGGTCATAATCCAGAAATAGAAGAAGCCAAACGACGCGGTGTTGCGATTGTACATCGATCAGAAATGCTCGCGCAATTGGCCCGTTTAAAATTTTCAGCAATTGTGTCAGGAAGTCACGGAAAGACGACGACAACTTCTTTGATTGCGGCTATTTTTGATGCAGCTTTGCTTGATCCAACGGTCATTAATGGCGGTATTATTAACGCCTATGGCACGAACGCACGCCTGGGAAAAGGTGATTGGATGATCATTGAGTCAGATGAATCTGATGGCAGTTTTGTGGATCTTTCTCCAACGGTGGCTGTTGTCACAAATATAGATCCTGAGCATTTGGAGCATTATGGGTCTTTTGAAAGGTTGAAAGAGGCTTTTCAAAGCTTTGTGGAAAAAATTCCTTTTTATGGATTTGGTGTTTTATGTATCGATCATCCTGTCGTTGCAGAAATGATTTCAAAAATCTCGAATAAAACACTTTTGACGTATGGATTTTCAGAAAACGCGCATGTGCGTGCCTTCAATATTCTTCGAGAAAAAGATCAAACAACCTTTGATGTTGAAATTAAATTTCCGCAAAAACCTGTTGTTTTGTGGAAAGGTCTTCAAATTGCCTTGATGGGAGATCATAATATACTAAATGTTCTTGCCGCTTTGACGGTTGCTCATAAACTTGAAATTCCCCGTGGATTTATTCAGGAAGCTCTTTCTTCTTTTAAGGGTGTTAAACGTCGGTTTACAAAGGTTTGTGATGTTTCAGGAATTACAGTTTATGACGATTATGCGCATCATCCCGTTGAAATTTCTGCAACGTTAAAGGCAGCCCTCGGAATGACAAAGGGTCGTGTTATTTCTGTTTTGCAACCGCATCGCTACAGCCGTGTTGCGCGGCTTATGGATGATTTTGCTGAGTCTTTAAAAGGGTCAAGTCATGTCTATGTTCTTCCCATTTATGGCGCGGGAGAAGTGTCTGTTGAGGGTGTTGACCATAATGCTCTTTCCTTAAAAATGAGAGAACGTGGGATTTCAGTCATGAGTTTGATGGGTAAGGAAGATCTCTTTAAAGAGTTATCTTCTTTCCTAAGGGAAGGAGATGTCGTTCTTTTTATGGGCGCTGGGACAATTAGTCAGTGGGCTTATGCCTTTTCAGAGAGTCTTTTAGATGTGACACAAGGAACCTTAAAGTAAAAATGTATCAAGGTTCAAAGACTCCCTCTCTTATTTTGAAAGAACTTCCAAAGGTTCGTGGTCGGTACCTTGAAAATGCACCTCTTGCAAAATATACTTGGTTTAGAGTTGGTGGGAATGCGGAGATTTTGTTTAAACCTGAAGATATTAAGGATCTTCAAGATTTTTTAAAACATAAAAATCCTGAAGTTCCCGTGACCCTTTTAGGAATGGGGTCAAATGTTCTTATACGTTCTTTGGGTGTTTCGGGGGTTGCAATCAAACTTGGGAGGGGCTTCTCAAAGATAAGTCTTAAAGATGAAACAAGTCTTGAGGTTGAGGCGGCCGTATTGGATCGGAATATTGCTTTGACAGCTGCAGAATATGGACTCAGTGGTCTTGAGTTTTTATCTGGAATTCCAGGAACGTTGGGAGGAGCTCTTCGAATGAATGCAGGGGCTTATGGATCTGAAATAAAAGATATTATTGAAAAGGCTTTTGTTCTCGACCCCTTCGGAAATCTTCATGCTTTGAGTGTGGATGATTTAAAAATGTCCTATCGATCTTGTGGTCTTCCAGAAAATTGGATTTTTGTAGGGGCTCTTCTGAAGGGGGTAAAAGGGGACCCTGCTCTTATTAAAAAAACGATTTTAGAAATTATGACGCGGCGGGAAGAGACGCAACCCATTCGTACGCAAACAGGAGGGAGCACATTTGCGAATCCTGAGGGCCAAAGGGCCTGGGAACTTATTGATGCGGCCGGATGCAGAGGGTTGACGAGGGGAGGGGCCCAAGTTTCAGAAAAGCACTGTAATTTTTTAATTAATACGGGGGAAGCAACGCCTGAAGATCTTGAAAATCTTGGATTAGAGGTGCAAGATCGTGTCTTAAAGTCATCGGGTGTTTTGCTTAAATGGGAGATCCGTTGTTTGGGGAGCTCTCTCAAATCTTAGGCAAATCTTAGGCACATCTTAGGGGTAAAAAATGAAGATATTATACTCCCTCCGAGAGGGCATCCAGGAAAAAATTTAAAGGAATCTTTTTTTAAAGATAGGAAACGAATCTCATGCGACGTATGATAGAAGCACAAAAAATCAGAGAAAAAAGAAATATACGAAAAAAATCTCGACTGAAGGGAATAAATTCTAAATTATTAATAATCGGTCTTCTTCTTTTTATGGCCGGGGTGTTCTATTTTATTATTTGGATGTCAGGTATGTGGAGCCTTGGAATGAAGGCTTTTGAGGCAGCTTATGAGAAGACAACCTTACGTATGGGATTTAGCGTTGACGATATTTTATTGGAAGGTCGGCAACGGGTTCAAAAAGAGGAAATTTCAAAGGCTCTTGATATAAAGTTAGGAGAGTCGATTTTGAAGTTTGATCCATGGGCGGCTAAGGTTCGGCTTGAAAAAATTCCCTGGATTAGATCTTCTCTTGTCGAGAGGCGTTTACCAAATTTGATTTATATCCGACTTTCCGAGCGTCATCCCATTGCGAGATGGCGGCACGGCCATAGTATCAATTTGATTGATGATCAAGGAGCCGTTATTAATTTAAATAAAAAAACCTCGCATAAAAAGGACGATTCTCTTATTCCACAAGAATTTACGAATTTGCCCCTTTTTATTGGAGAGAACGCTCAAGAGAAGGCCTCAGATTTTTTAAAATTGGTTTCTTCTTTTCCTGTTGTTTTAAAACATCTTACGGCCTCAAGTTTGGTGGGAGGGCGAAGGTGGAATATCTATTTAGATAAAACAATTGAAGTCAGACTCCCTGAATTAGAGGTAAAAGAGGCCCTTGAGGTCTTAACACGCTTTGAAAAACAAGACCTTATATTTGCGCGTGATGTTAAAATGATTGATTTAAGATTTCTTCCTAAAATTATCATAAGACCTCAAAAAGAAATTCTTTCACAAAAACAAAGAGAAATAAATACAAGGTCTGGCGTAAAGGACTCAAATATGTCAGGAAAAGCGAAAGATGTTTAGAGGTAAAGATTTTTGAAAAGAATGATGTGGATTTGTATAAAATGAAAAGTTTGTTTTTAAATGATTTCTAAAAATGGTCTTATTGCTGCTCTTGATATTGGAAGTACAAAGGTTTGTGCTGCCATAGCACGCGTTGAAAATGATCAAAATTTGCGCCTTTTAGGTATTGGGCAACAAATTTCAAAAGGATTAAAATCGGGCGCAATTGTCGATATGGAGGCTTTAGAAATTTCTATTTTAAATGCTGTTCATTCTGCAGAAGAAATGGCATCTGAGACAATTCAAAATATTGTTGTCGGATGTTCAAGTGGCGTTTTATCAGAAATAGGGGACGTGGAAGTTGTTCTCTCTGGGCGTGAGATTTTAGAAGGGGATTTAAAGAGCCTTTTTTCTTTAGCTCAAAATAATCTAAAAATGAATCAATCGCGCAGAGTTCACCCCTTGGAGTTGATTCACGCTTTTCCGATTGGATATACGGTCGATGGAAATCGTTTTATACGAGATCCTCGCGGTATGTTTGCGGATCGTTTGGGTGTCAGTTTACACGTGGTAACTTTGCCTGTCACAATTTTTAAAAATCTGATTCAAGGGGTCGGAAGATGCCATTTAGAGCTTTCTCAGATTGTAAGCTCAGCCTATGCTTCTGCTTTGTCAACATTGGTTGAAGATGAAATGGATCTTGGGGTTGTTCTTGTGAACATGGGAGGAGGGACAACCACGTATTCTGTTTTTTCCGATGGACATTGTGTCGCTTTAGGGATGATCCCGCTTGGTGGAAGTCATATTACGAGCGATATTGCCCAAGGATTGTCAACGCCATTTTCTCATGCAGAACGTTTAAAAACGCTTTATGGAAGTGCCCTTGAGTCGGCAAGCGATGAGAATGAGATAATTTTGGTTCCTCAGATTGGAGATGAGCAAAAAATGCAAGGAATGCAAGTTACAAAAGCATCTTTAAATCGAATTATTTGTCCGCGTGTTGAAGAAATTTTTGAACTCTTGAAAAATAAACTTGAAATGCTTTCTTCTTATAAAGGCGCAACAAGACGGGTCGTGTTGACAGGAGGTGCAAGTCAGATGTTTGGATTGAAAGAGATGGCCTCTACGATTTTGGGAAGGGGGGTGCGACTTGGAAAACCCTTACATATTCGTGGGTTAACCGAAGGATTTAGCAACCCTTCGTTCTCGACAGTCCTGGGCCTCTTGAATTTTTGTGCTGAAGGGTATAAACAAAACTTGTTTATTGACTTGGAAATATCGTCTTTGAGACGTAATTTTTTCTCTTTTTTTAGAAAATTGACTTAATATTTTGTAAAAGCTTATCTTTTTTTTAATAGATTTTATTCGATCTTTTTTAATAGGCAGTATATAGTATTTACAGAGTCGAACCTTTAATTTTAACTTACGGAGTTTCACGGATGAACCCTTCACAGTCCTCTTTAAAGATTCTTGGGGCAAAACATGCGTCTTTTGCAGATTTAAAACCACGTATAACTGTGGTGGGTGTTGGTGGCGCTGGCGGAAATGCTATTAATAATATGATTCGCTCAAAGCTTGAGGGCGTTGATTTTATTGTATGTAATACCGATGCGCAAGCCTTGTCTCAGTCCTTATCAGAAAAAAGAATTCAACTTGGATTAGGAGCCACGCGGGGACTTGGTGCTGGATCTAGGCCAGATGTTGGACGGGTTGCGGCCGAAGAGGCCCTTGAGGATGTTTTGGAGGTAATTAAAGGGTCTCACATGCTTTTTATCACGGCGGGTATGGGGGGTGGAACAGGAACTGGAGCCGCTCCTGTTCTTGCGAGAGCTGCACGTGATCTTGGAATTCTAACAGTTGGTGTTGTTACAAAACCTTTTCATTTTGAAGGGGCGCAACGTATGAGGTCCGCTGAAAAGGGTCTTGAAGATCTTCAACAATTTGTGGATACACTTATTGTTATTCCAAACCAAAATCTTTTTCGAATTGCGAATGAAAAAACAACATTTTCGGATGCGTTTAAGCTTGCCGACGATGTTTTATACGCGGGGGTGCGTGGGGTTACAGATCTTATGATTATGCCTGGGCTCATTAATTTAGACTTTGCCGATGTTCGTTCTGTTATGAGTGAAATGGGGAAAGCGATGATGGGGACGGGTGAGGCAAAAGGTGAAAGGCGGGCCATTGAAGCCGCGGAAGCCGCAATCTCAAATCCTCTTTTGGATGATGTATCAATGCAAGGGGCACGCGGTGTCCTTATTAACATTACGGGAGGGTTTGATATGACCCTTTTTGAGGTGGATGAGGCAGCGAACCGGATTCGAGAAGAAGTGGATGCAGATGCCCAGATTATTTTTGGATCGACTTTTGATGAGAAAATGGAAGGACTCATGCGCGTTTCCGTTGTGGCAACAGGAATCGATCTCCAAG
>CANMHY010000052.1 GCA_947497675.1 Alphaproteobacteria bacterium | reverse complement strand
GCAGCAATTCCCGGTGAAAAAATAAACGTTTAAAAACAAATAATTATAATTGACTTCAAAAAAACTTTTCGTACAGTAACCCTTGTAAAAAATTTCATACAGCTATTTGAAAATAAAGAGGAATACTGACCATGAAAATAAAAAAACATATTAGTTTTGGAGCTTTGATAAAAGAAATTGGAGAATTTTTTAATAAAATCCCAGATTGGAGACAAGAAAACAAAGTAAAAATTGATATTCATGATGCAATGATGAGTGGCGTTGCTTGTATGTATTTTCAAGATCCGTCACTTTTACAGTTTCAAAGGCATTTACAAGACGCAGAGCATCGAAATAATCTTATGACTTTATTTGGGATTACAAATATTCCTAAAGAGAGCCAAATGAGAGAGATTATAGATGGGGTTCAGAGTGATTATTTTAGACCTATCTTTAAACACATTTATTTACAACTACAGAGAGGAAAGCAGTTAGAACGTTACCAAATTTTTCCGGGTATCTATTATTGTCCCATAGATGGATCAGAGTTTTATAGCTCTCAAGAAGTTCATTGTGATCAATGTTTAACGAAAGAGCATAAGGCAGGATCAAAGACTTATTCACATTATGTTTTGCAAGGGGGCATAATGCATCCTGACTGTTCTGAAGTGATCCCCTTTATGCCAGAACAAATCGTTAATAAGGACGGAGAAACAAAGCAGGACTGCGAGATGAATGCAGCTAAAAGATTTATTGTAAAGCTACGCCAAGAGTGTCCTCACTTAGGCTTACTCATAGGAGGGGATGCTCTTTTTTCTAAGCAACCCATTATTAAGGACGTCTTGAATCAAGGAATGCATTATTTGTTTGGAGCAAAACCCGACGATCACAAATACATGATGGATTGGCTCAATGGATATGATCAGTTAAATCAAAAAAAATTTATAGATAAAGAAGGAAGAGTTCATTTTTATGAATGGATGAATGACGTTCCTCTCACGGGTCAAAAAGATTCTGTACGCGTAAATTATTTCCGGTGCCTGATATCTCCCCGAAAAAATAAAAAGGGAGAAGAAGTAAAGGTACCCTATCAGAATAGTTGGGTCACGGATGTTTTGATATCCGAAGAAAATATCACAACACTTGTTAAAGCTGGGCGCTGTCGATGGAAAAATGAAAATGAATGTTTTAATGTCCTGAAAAATCAGGGATATTTCATGGAGCATAATTACGGTCATGGTCAAAAAAACTTAGCGTTTAATTTTTATTTGATGACATTATTAGCCTTCTTTTTTCATCAGATCTTTGAGTTTTCAGACGATCTTTATAAAGCGTGTCGGAAAAAATTTGGAAGTAAAAAGAATTTATGGAACACCTTGCGATCCTATATAAAAATCCTCGTTTTTGACAGCTGGGAAGATCTTTTAA
The DNA here is from genome assembly GCA_947497675.1 of Alphaproteobacteria bacterium. GTDB lineage: Bacteria > Pseudomonadota > Alphaproteobacteria > 16-39-46 > 16-39-46 > 16-39-46. The sequence goes on along the minus strand of CANMHY010000052.1, from coordinate 4,950 downwards.
ATTTTGCTTTGAATCCGAAAAGTTATGTTATAACCTTAAGGAATAACTCGCCCTAAAAACAAATAAATTTAAAAAACAGGAAGGCAGAGTTTTTTATGACTTTTTTAAAGAATAGTTTCTTCTTGTTTTCAAAAAACCTCGAAAGCTCTCAAAACTCTATAAAATCTGGTATTTTTCTAGTTTTTCCATTTTTTTGAGAATATTATCTCATTGAAGCGCAAAAATTTCTCTCATAAATCTTTTTTTGGATATTTTTGCAAGACATCTTCCCTTTTTCCATTTTTTTCTTATATTAGCGAGAATTGCTGAAAAGGACCCATTGCAAGAGAAGCGAAGGTATGAAATAAAGAAGCATCACTCTCTATTCTCTTTTTTGATGTAAGGACTCTTAGGTTATGGATAAAGGAAAAGCTTTAGAAGCTGCCCTCGGGCAAATTGAACGCGCCTTTGGGAAAGGCTCAATTATGCGCCTTGGTGCCCATGAGAACATTGTTGACATTGAAACAATTTCCACAGGCTCTTTAGGCCTTGATCTTGCCCTTGGCATTGGAGGCCTTCCGAAAGGCCGCATCATTGAAATCTATGGTCCTGAAAGCTCCGGAAAAACAACGCTTGCCCTTCATGTGGTAGCTGAAGCTCAAAAAAGTAGTGGCACATGCGCTTTTGTGGATGCAGAGCATGCCCTTGATCCAAGCTATGCCCGCAAACTCGGTGTTAACTTAGAAGAGCTTTTAATTTCTCAGCCGGATACCGGGGAGCAAGCCCTAGAGATTGCAGATACCCTCGTGCGCTCAGGGGCTGTTGATGTCCTTGTTATTGACTCCGTTGCCGCTCTTGTTCCAAAAGCAGAGCTCGAAGGAGATATGGGAGATACCCATGTTGGACTTCAAGCACGTCTCATGAGCCATGCCCTTCGTAAACTCACAGGATCTGTTTCGAAAAGCCATTGTATGGTGATTTTCATTAACCAAATTCGCCAAAAAATTGGTGTGATGTTTGGAAGTCCTGAGACAACAACCGGTGGGAATGCCTTGAAATTCTATGCCTCAGTCCGTATTGATATTCGGCGCATTGGCGCGATAAAAGATAAAGACGAAATTATTGGGAACCAAACCCGCGTTAAAGTCGTCAAAAACAAAGTCGCACCGCCTTTTAAAGTTGTTGAATTTGATATTCTCTATGGAGAAGGTATCTCTAAGATTGGGGAAATCATAGACCTCGGCGTTAAGGCAAATCTTATTGAGAAATCAGGGTCCTGGTATTCTTATAAAGATCAACGCATTGGGCAAGGTCGTGAGGCAGCGCGTCTCTTTCTGAAAGAACATCCTGATACAACAGCTGAGATTGAAAAATCCATCCGAGAAAATGGGAGTGTTGTTGTTGACGAGATGATTGGTGGCACTGATGCAGCAGTTATAGAAGCATAAATTGTCTTTCACATCATGAAAACAACCTCTGAAGTCCGTTCCTCTTTTTTGAATTTTTTCAAACAAAACCATCATGAGGAAGTTGCGTCCAGTTCGCTCATTCCCCACAATGATCCAACCTTGTTGTTTACAGCAGCAGGGATGGTTCAATTTAAGGATGTTTTTACGGGCCTCGAGACACGCCCCTATCAGCGCGCTGTCACCTCTCAGAAATGTTTGAGAGCCGGTGGAAAACATAACGATCTTGAAAATGTGGGGTATACAAGCCGACACCATACATTCTTTGAAATGCTGGGAAATTTTTCTTTTGGTGATTACTTTAAAGAAGAAGCCATTTTCTATGCCTGGAACTTTCTCACCAAAGAACTCCAAATCCCAAAAGAGCGCCTTTTGATAACGGTTTACGCGGAAGACTCTGAAGCTGAAGCCCTTTGGCAAAAAATCGGCGGGTTTTCAAAAGATAAGATTATCCGAATTTCCTCCAGTGATAATTTTTGGTCTGCTGGCGATACGGGACCTTGCGGCCCCTGCTCTGAAATTTTCTATGACCATGGCGATAAAATTCCAGGAGGACCTCCCGGATCCAAGGACGAAGATGGTGACCGATTTGTAGAAATTTGGAATCTTGTTTTCATGCAGTATGACCAGAAGATTCTGGACGGCAGCACAGCGCCACAACGTGTTCCCCTGCCCCAGCCTTCCATTGATACAGGAATGGGACTTGAACGGATTTCTGCTGTTCTTCAGGGAGTTTCGTCAAATTATGACATCGATCTTTTTCAAGCTCTCATTCAAGCCGTTGTAGAGCTGACGGGTGTCCCCTACTCTGGAAAAATGGCGTCTTCTCATCGCGTCATTGCAGATCATTTAAGGGCTTCTTGCTTTTTAATTGCAGAAGGAACGCTTCCTTCCAATGAAGGGCGTGGGTATGTTCTCAGACGCATTATGCGCAGAGCCATGCGCCATGTTCAACTCTTGGGAAAAAAAGAGCCCCTTCTTCAGCATTTATTTCCAACCCTTCTCGCTCAAATGGGGGGCGTCTATCCTGAACTTGAGCGTGCCAATGCATTGATTTCAGAGACACTTTTCTCAGAAGAAATAAGATTTCAAGAAACACTCGAGCGTGGCTTAAAACTTCTTCAAGAAGAACTCTCACATCTCCCTTCTTCAAAACTTTTTCCGGGAGAAAGTGCCTTTAAGCTCTATGATACGTATGGATTTCCTCTAGATTTAACAGAAGATGCCTTAAGACCTCAAGGGATCTTAGTTGACGTTGATGGGTTTAATCAGGCGATGGAAAAACAAAAAAAAGAGGCACGATCTTCTTGGACAGGGTCGGGAGATACGAAAACAGAGAGTCTTTGGTATACCCTTAAAGATAAAGTGGGCCCAACAGATTTCTTAGGGTATGAGACCTTAAAAGCCGAAGGGCTCATTTACGGAATTGTTAAAGATAATCAAGAAGTTCAAAAAGCTCAAAAAGGTGATAAGGTTCAAATTTTCACCAATCAAAGTCCTTTTTATGGAGAGTCAGGAGGACAAATGGGTGACACAGGCACCATGATAACACTGTCTGATTCCTCACGAGCGCGCATCCGCATTACCAGTACACTTAAAAAACTCGGGGATCTTATTGTCCATGAGGGGATCATTGAAGAGGGAAATATTGCTCTTAAAGATACCGTTGTCATGGAAGTCAATAAACCCCGCAGAGATTCTCTAAGAGCCAATCACTCAGCAACCCATCTGCTCCATGGTGCTCTTCATCATATTCTAGGAGGCCATGTTGTCCAAAAAGGATCTCTTGTCGCGCCAGAAAGACTCAGGTTTGATTTTAGTCATCCCAAAGCCTTAACAGCCGCCCAGATAGAAGCTGTTGAACTTTGGGTCAATGCTCAAATTCGGTCAAACTCTTCTGTTTTAACCCGTCTTATGCCTGTAAAAGAAGCGCTTCAGTCTGGTGCCATGGCGCTCTTTGGTGAAAAATATGCCGATGATGTTCGCGTCGTCTCCATGGGAATCGAGACCCCTGAAGAACAAAATCTAAAAACATCTGTTGAGCTTTGTGGTGGAACACATGTCACGCGAACCGGCGACATTGGTTTTTTCAAAATTATACAAGAGTCAGGCGTTGCAGCAGGGATAAGGCGCATTGAAGCCATGACAGGAAAAAATGCAGAGAGTGTTGTTCGAAGTCAAGAAAACCTCTTGAAAGAAACCTGTCTTTCTCTCAAATCAACTCCTGAAACTCTGAATGATCGCGTTCAAAATCTGCTTCTTGAAAAAAAACGTCTTGAAAAAGAAATTCAGACCTTGCGTCAAAAGAGCCCTCTTTCAGATACGTCTTCCCATGAGGACCTTAAAACCTTTGGATCGGTCAAAGTTTTGAACATAACACTTAAAAACCACCCCATGAATGAGTTGAAACCTTTTGTGGACGCCGCAAAACAACGCCTATCCTCAGGAATTGTTGTTCTGGTCAACATCACAGATGACAAAGTATCCATCGTTATTGGCATCACAAAAGATCTCATCCCTCCTTTCAATGCCGTTGATCTCGTTCAGAAAATCTCTCCCCTCTTGGATGGTAAAGGAGGTGGCGGGCGCCCTGACCTTGCTCAAGCAGGAGGATCAAATCATGACAATCTTAAAGAACTATTTAAGACTCTTGATTTGGAAATTTCTCAAAAAATAACGTCTTAACTTTCAAAATCCTTGAATTCAAAACTTTTAAAAATCTTTTTGGAGTCTTTTAGTCATAAAAGGACAAGAGAGCTTTTTAAAAAATTAAAATGCATAAAAAGAGAACCAACGACTTTTTCCGAACCTCTTTCTTTTTCCTCAAAAAAGAGTTCTTTCCGTCTTATCCGGAGAAAAAACGCTGAAATTCTCCTAAGCATGATAATTCTTTTGTAACTCTGAATCAAAGACTCTTGAGTACTTTTCCGGGTTTAAAGCGAACCCCTTTTGAAGCCTTTATCTGGAGAACTTCGCCTGTTTTTGGATTACGACCAACTCTTGCTTTTCTATTTCGAACTAAAAAACTTCCAAACCCTACAAATGTCACTGTTTCTTCTTTTCTAAGAGCTGCCGTGATCCCTCTAAAAGCTGCATTCAAAGCTTTTTCGGCTTCTACTTTTTTTAGATCTGTGATTTCTGAAATGTAGGTTCCGAGATCTTGTTTATTCATGATGTCTCCTCTTTTAGAGTTATACTGTTTTAATACTAATATTAAGTTTATAGATATTTGATAATTTATAGTAATTTTTTATAAATCATTTATGTTTTTCAGATTTAAGATAATTCCGAAGGGTTCATTTTATTTACTTATTTCCTAAATGAAAAGAAAGAAAATACTCAATATTTATCTATATGAGACCTTTGCGTTGAATAAAAAAAGAACACCAAAAAAAACCAATCTCAAAAAAAATCATCAAATTTTTCAAAAAGTGATTTTTTTATGAAAAATTGACCATCTTTATCCTAAAAATAGTGTTTTTAAGTGTATTTTCTCCTTTTTTCT
>CANMHY010000051.1 GCA_947497675.1 Alphaproteobacteria bacterium | reverse complement strand
ACTATATTTGTAGAATATAATTTTGCCTATGAAAAAGAAATTATTATTATATGGTAATTATACAATAATTAGGCACTAAGATATAATATGAGTTTATTAAGCTCATTACGTCGACCGATGAATCTTGACATTTAAATAGATCCGTAAATAAACATTTGCACCCAAAATCCACCACCTAAATTTTAAGACGTATGGAATGACGAAAAAACAGGAGGGAAAGATTCAATGATTTTTAGCTCAATCTGTGTCATTTCACTGTGTGATTTGGAACTGATCCCGCGCCAATTTTTATAATTTGAGTTTTGTTTCATGAAAAATTCTTAGGAATAGTGAGAGAAATCATCAAACAAGCCTTAGGGAGGCCCCAAAACATGCGCTCTTTCTGTGAGAAGTTTAATATAACCTTCTTTTTGATCAGGGCTTAAGAAACTTATCTGAATCCAAGTTTTCCAAGTTTCTATTGTATCTTTAAATTTTTTCCGAGTCGCCTCTATGATTTTTTCAGAAAAGCAAAACCTTTCACTCCCTAAATATCTCCAAAAATCTTCTGCTGATATTTTATTTTTCTTCCCCCTTAAAGGAAGTGCAATCTCTTCTGTAGCTTCTTTAAGAATAAGTGTTGTATTTAGAAAGTCATACGCAGGAGAAAGCTCTACGATCCCCTTTCTCCGAATAAGAGAAAAATTTTTGAGATGCATATCTTCATTTCCAATAAGGTAAGAGAACAAAAGCCGATCAAATAATTTAAGATTCTCGATTCGAGGAAAAGTACAATATTTTTCGACGATTTTTATGAGTTCCTCACAACTGCTCTTATATTTTGACACACGGTCTTTCCCAGAGAGCTGTGAAAAGTCTTCTACTGCAAGTTTTGTGTTTTTTCCGACGCGATCAAAGCGTTTAATAAAATAAGAAAGCTGACCTTCTGTATTGTAGACCATTCCATGAAAAGGCACCTCAATCCCAACAAGCTTGGCCAAACGCATCGTAAGATCTTCGTTCTCAGGAACCTCATCCCAAATATCATGGGGAGGTTTAATAATATAGGTTCCCCCTTTCAGGGGAAACTCAAAAATCTCTTTTTTTATACTTAAGGAGGCACTGAGCTTAAGCTGAACCCCTTGGATTGATATTTTTGAAGCACGTAAAATAGCTTCTTGTCTCTGTTCCATCACAGAATAAGGAAGAGGCAAAAGTTGTTTAAGTCTTGGAGACAGGAGTCTTAACCCTCTCAGAGAATAAGGATTTGGATCATTTTCAGTCAAAATATCATAGGTAATGGGACATCTTTTCATTGATCATTTTCCACTGTAACAGCGCCCACGAGATCATGGCCAACAGCAAAAATCTGACCCAAATAATCTTTCTGATCCAGCTTACGATTCCTCAGCAATCCTTCTAAAAGGAGCCCTTCCGGAAGAAGTCCTTCAAAAAACGGAGGGAAATGATTAAAAACGTAAGATTCTTCTTGAATAGGAAGCGTTAAAGAAATGGGCTCCCCTCTATAAGAAGGCAGATAGGAAACCCGATATATCCCCTTCTCCTCTTCTAAAAAACCTGCAAAAATCCCATGAACATAAATTCGAGCTTTATTCATCTTTAAGTTCCTTCAGAAGAGGGCTTGAAAGTTCAAGAGAAAGATTCAAAATCTTAAAAACTTTCAAAAGCGTATCAAGTTGTATCTTGAAAATACCGTCTTCAAGTCGTTGTATCGCTGTCCTGCTCACACCCGCCATATCCGCAAGAACCTGCTGGCTTATGTGCGCCTTCTTGCGGTGCCATTTAACAATCCGTGCTAGATTTTCGTGGGTTAAAGTCATAAATGCCTTATATATAAATCATAATTACATCTTTTTATGATTTTACACACAATTTTAGAGAAAAACAATAAGAAATGATTCATGAGTAAATCAATTTTTATTATTCAAAAACACCACATCAAAATAATAAAGATTTTTAACTCCCTAATTTATGCCGCTCTGAGTCTTTCCGGATTTTAGTTAATTTTTGAGGTTAAGGTTCATAAGAGACGTACGCACTTTAATCTCTTCCATGATTTTTTTATAAATTGGGGATCTCGTTTTAACGTCCATGTTCAGCTCTTCATATAATGCTTGAGCTTCACTCCAAATTTTATTTGAAAGGTTTATAACCTGCTTCCTTATAAAATCAGGCCTAAACCCAATGGTCTCTCCAAAATTTTCCCAGTGTCGCAATGAGACCTCCTGGAATTTATACTTTCCATTGATTTTCATCGCCATCTTTACTTTAAAGCGATTTGAATAAACGACCGTGTTCATCAGGTCATAAAATGGCGCGAGAAGCTCAATATTCTTGTCATAAAGAAGCGAAAAATTCTTTCCATGGGCATCCCCATTTCCAATCAAAAAATTAAAAATAATGCCCTCTAACAAAATAATTTTGTTTTTAGACGCCATAGACCCCGTTTTAATCCTTTCCTCCAGCAACCCAAAGCAGTTCTCAAGTGTTGGGCCACCTTCGTTTTCATATTTCATTTCAGGAGGAAGATAGAGTGCTTGACAAAAATCTTCCTGATGGAGACGTATAACTTTTCCATGTCTATTTTTCCGTCGATCATACCTCTTAATTAAATAATAGGGTCTCTCTTTTAGCCAGTAGATAAAAAATCTGGGACTGGCAGCCCCACTTTCTGAGCCAATTTCATACAAAAATATTCATTTTGAACGGACTCTTCAATTCCCAAAATTGCAGGTTTAATAATATGAGTTGAGGGTGCAGTTCCTGTTGGAATGGCAATTTTTCCATTCACAAAGGCAATTATTAATTTATTTTGAGCCCCTGCTCCTGAAATGCGAACCCCCTCTTCACCCGCCAACAGAGGCCGCTTGTCAAGGGAAGAGAGAATATCATCTCCTTCGGCGTCATCAAGAACGCGGTAATTTTCCGTCTCAAAATCCGGATCGATCACTTCTGGATACAAAGAAATCGCCCCTGCACATTCCCCTCCAATTTCTTTAAGCAAAGAAAATATATTTTCTTTAGAAAGTCCAAGGTATTTTGCCAAACGGCAACGCACATCTTCATCTGGGAGAAGACCCGAAAAAAAGGAAGACGTCATACTATGAGAAAAAACTTCTTTTTGAAGTGGCAACGACGTCGATAATTTTAAAGCATCAGATTTTTTTAAATAATTTTCCTCATAAGAAAAGCTTAAAGTGCCCCTATCAGAGTACAATTTTCCAACAAGATTCCCAAAAGATACACCCTCAAATATTGCTTATTTTGAATTTTTAGAGTCCTCTTCTATTTCCATTTGTGAGAAGCTGTCATGACAATTCCCAAGGAACTTACGATATGAAGCACCTTTCCAAGTTGAGCTGTTTCTTTGCCATTTTCCAAATCGCTAATGAATCTCCGGCCAACCCCTGTTATTCCTGCTAAATCATATTGCGTAAAATCTTGAGATTTTCGTGTTTCTCGCACAAGGGCGCCAAGTTCTTTTGCAGTCAATATACGCCTTTCCATAAAACTTCCTCTCTCTTCATTACTGATAAGGATCATTATAAGGTATTTAAGGCGATTTTCTATAAAAAATTACCGATCGGTAATAATTTAAGGATTTTTACCCTAGAATCTAAATTTGATCCCGATCGGTAATATTTCTAAAAAATTAGGTCATGCCTCTATGAATCCTGAGGAGATATGCTATATTTTAAATAACTTTTTTTATTCTCTTAAAAGGACCTCTTTATGCGCATTTTAGGACTTGATCCCGGACTTCATCGAACAGGATGGGGAGTCCTCGACGAAAAACAAGGGCGCTTATCTCACATTGCCCATGGGACTTTGACAACATGCCCTGGAGACCCCATCCCCACAAGGCTTCTTGCCATTTTTGAAGGCCTTAAAGAAATTCTTAAAATCTATTGCCCGGATGAAGCTAGCGTTGAAGAAATATTTGTCAATAAAAACCCTCTTTCAAGTCTTAAGTTGGGTCTTGCACGCGGAATTGTTCTCATGACCCCAGCCCATGCGGGAATCCGCGTTCAAGAGTATCCATCAACAACGGTTAAAAAAGCACTTGTGGGACATGGACACGCTCAAAAGGAACAAGTCGGACATATGGTTCGTTTCTTCCTTCCTAAAATTCAAGAACTCTCAAAGGATGCTGCAGATGCGTTGGCTCTTGCGATATGTCATGCCCATATGGGGCCGCAAAGAAGCCTTGAAAACCGCTTAAAAAGGAGTCTCATATGATTGGGAAATTAACAGGAACGGTTGATCTTATTGGAGAAGACTCATGTATCCTTGATGTTCAAGGGGTGGGCTATCTCATCTATACACCGCTTTCAACCCTTGAAAAAATACGCTCCACGCCAACTTTAAGCTTCTATATTGAAACTGTCGTTAAAGAAGACAGCATCACGCTTTATGGATTTATAACACCTCTTGAGCAAACATGGTTCAGGCTTTTAAGAACAGTTCAAGGTGTGGGAGCACGCGTGGCCTTGACGCTCCTGTCCACGTTTTCTCCCGCAATCCTTTATGACATTATTCTTGAAGAAGACAAACACACGCTTGTGACGGCCGATGGCGTTGGCGCAAAACTTGCCCTAAGACTGATTACAGAGCTCAAAGATCGCCTTTTAAAATTGCCCTATCTTAAGGGAGAAGGAAGTGCCACATCTCATACTTCATTTCCAATGGGAGACACCTCTGAACGCTTGACCTCTTTGGAAAAAGATGCGCTTTCAGCCCTTGAGAACTTAGGGTATCGAAAACCGTCCATTTTAAAAAGCCTTCAGACCCTCCGTGCGTTATCTTCCCCTCCTGAGACACTCAGCGATATGATTCGCCTCTGTTTAAAAGACCTTTCTCAAACTTAAACTTCCTCTGAAAGAATTCCATGACAACACCTTCTTCTCGCCTTGTAACGCCGCATCAACTTCAAGAAGAGACTCCTATTGATGTTGCCTTGCGTCCTCTTTCATTTGCAGAGTTCATTGGGCAACACCAAGCCCGTAAAAACTTAGAAATCTTCATTGAAGCTGCACGGACACGACAAGAAGCTCTTGATCATGTTCTTCTCTTTGGCCCGCCAGGTCTTGGAAAAACAACCCTCGCTCAAATTATTGCCCATGAAATGGGCGTTAATTTTAAAGCAACATCAGGTCCTGTGATCGCACGCTCTGGAGATCTTGCGGCTCTTCTTACGAATCTCGAAGCAGGCGACGTTCTTTTCATCGATGAAATCCATCGCCTCTCTCCTCAAATTGAAGAAGTTCTTTATCCTGCCATGGAAGACTTTGTCCTCGATCTCATGATTGGAGAAGGACCTGCAGCCCGCTCTGTAAGATTAGACCTTCCAAGGTTTACCCTTATCGGAGCCACCACGCGTTCAGGACTCATCACAAGACCCTTACGGGAGCGATTTGGGATTCCCACGCGTCTCGAGTTTTATGCCCCGCATGAACTCACTCAAATTATCCTGAGACAAGCACGGCTTTTAAATCTTAATTTAACGGAATCTGGGGCTCTCGAAATTGCAAAACGTTGCCGAGGAACACCCCGCATCGCAGGACGTCTCTTACGCCGGGTTCGGGACATTGCCACGGTGCTTCATCAAAACACCATTGACGACGTCTTTGCCCATGAAGCCCTATTAAGACTTGAGGTGGATAAATTTGGCCTTGATGCCATGGACCGCATGTATATGAAACGCATCATTGATTTTTATCAAGGCGGACCCGTCGGCATTGAAACGCTCGCAGCTGCCCTCTCAGAACAACGAGATGTCATTGAAGATGTTGTGGAGCCTTATTTAATCCAAGAAGGGTTCCTCCAGAGAACGCCACGTGGTCGTGTTTTAACCCGTCAAGCTTTTGAGCATCTCGGGCTTCCAGTTCTTATTTCCGAAGAAAACGTAAATTTTGAGGTTTTAGAGGAAGAGGATTAAAACTTTTCATATATTTTAATTTCAGGTATTATTGATCGTTTCTCCAAACCGATGGCCAATCTGATACATGACCATACTCTTCTATGGGAACAAACTTAAGATTGAGGGTCTCACCCTTAAAGTGATTCTGATAAGTCTTACTGAGCGCAAAAGGAACCTCCTCATCCATCACACCACTATAATGAACCTGTTCAATTTTGGAAAGAGCCTCAAAGTCTTCAATATTTAAAGATCCTGTTAACGGACTATACCCATGATACACGGTCCACGCTGCGTGATCTAAATTTCCTGCAAATGTTGTAATTTTGGTTACGTCAGAGCGCTTTTCCCCGAGAAGGAGTGCGAGAAAACCACCTCCAGAATATCCATAGAGTTGGAGCGTTGCCGTTGGATACCTATCTTTTAAAGCGTCCATAACTTCTG
>CANMHY010000050.1 GCA_947497675.1 Alphaproteobacteria bacterium | reverse complement strand
AAATGGAGACGCTCACCAAAATAACCTACTCTGGAAGATACGGTCATATTCTCACCGAGGTGACCAAGCCTCAGAGAGAAATTCTCAAAAAACTAAAAATCGTCTCCGATGAGCAAACATAGTTACAGAATTCTCGGGAATTTAGGATGAATGTGAATGCTATCCAGAGGATTGATGACGAACTTTATTTAGGAAGAAAGGGGAATGTCCATTTTGCCCTTGAGCGCATAAAATTTAAAAATATATCATTTTGGACAGATTGGGTTTACACCCAAGATGACAGAGTTCGAGGAGGTGTAAAATATGCAATAGCCGACGGAACGAGCTCTTTTAAAATATCCCTAAAGATGGCCGATTTTGAAGGAAATAATCATTTATGGATTGCCTATGCTTCCACAAAAAAGATTACAGGAAAAGCCTATAACTCTGGGATTCAAGAAGAAGGTGATATTGAGATGGCATTTACAGTTTGGACCAAAACTGATATCCCCTTTTTCACCAACATTGGAATTTTTCGAGCCGTTGAATTTCATCGCAGATTGCCGTCTCATAAAGGATTGTCCATGATTCTTCATTCTTTTTCTGCCCAAGCGATTGAACGGGCTTATGATGGACTTGGTCTTCAGAAAAATTATATGATCACGAGACCTGCCCCTGTGATGTATGATCTCATGAAGGCAGCATTACCCCAAGGCTCTATAGAAGTGGGAAATATGTGCGATCATAGAAAGGCGTTAATGAAAAAGAGCCTAATTGACGCCTATGAAGAAGATTTTGACTCTGTCCCCCTGGAAACTCTTTCTAACGCTTTTTCTTGGCGACCATCTTCCATAAGAACTCTATTTGAAGAAATGACGGCATATAAATCTTTTATGAAGGGCATAGGAAGACACGATAAATCTTATTATGGCAAGACGTGTAAACGCGCTATCTTAGACTGCATAGGTTATCTTACGAAAATAGAAGCCGCTTATAGTGAGCTGAATGAAATTGTAAACTCCATTGATAAAGGGGAATTTTTAGATGAAGAGGGCTGGAAAAAAGTTGATGCAGTTATCCAACGCAGTACTGAAAAAAATAGGGCCCAAATTCAAGGAGAGCTGGTAGCTGCAATGGCTGATCAAAAAAAGATTCTTCAGAAAAGGTTAGATCTTTATTTTCCCAAAGGAGCAAAGGATACTTCTGCCTTTGATGATACAAACAAAGAAGGTCATTGGGTGATGAGGCTCCCATCTGGAGACCTCGTTCCCTTTGAAAGGCCTGAGTTTTGGTATCATGAACATCTTAACAACCATCTTCCAATGGCAATAATTAAGCAGAAATCTTTAGCAAGCCTTACAACTCTAGAGTTCGTGTACTAATTTAAAAAATCAACCAAAGTTATGGCTGCTTCAAAAAAGGTACACGGACTTGTGCACCACTAATAAATAAGGGATGAAATGAAGTGTTTTATTTTCAAGGAGTTCTTCCATTTTTAGAGGAGGATCAAAGGACGATGTGGTCTTTTGATTAATTTTCAACTTTAATCCTTTTTTTCTTTCGACTTTTTAAAGATCAGCCACCCACTTAAAGATACGCCAATACTCACAAAAATGACAATGAGCGTTGCAAGGGCATTCACCTGAGGGGTCACTCCCAGTTTAACACTTGAAAATATAACCATGGGCAATGTTGTTGACCCAGGTCCAGATACAAAGCTTGCAATCACAAGATCATCTAAAGAAAGCGCAAAGGCCAACAACCATCCAGCTCCAAGGGCAGGTGCAATGAGTGGAAGCGTAATCACAAAAAAAGACTTAAGGGGACGGGCCCCCAAATCAAGAGCTGCTTCAATAAGCGTATTATCAAATCCAAAAAGACGCGCTTGAACAATAGAAGTCACATAGGCCATGGCAAGTGTTGTATGCGCAATTGTAATCGTGACAACTCCTCTTGCCTCTGGCCATCCGATCATTTGTTTTAAAGAAACGAAAAAAATGAGAAGGGAAAGACCGGTGATCACTTCCGGCATTACAAGAGGCGCGGTAATAAGCCCTGAAAAAAAAGTTCTGCCTTTAAACCGTCCAAACCTAACCAAAACCAAAGCAGCAAGCGTTCCAAAAATAAGCGCAAAAGTTGCTGAAAGTGTGGCCACCTTTAAACTGACCCAAGCTGCTTTAAGAAGCTGGTCGTTATCAAAAAGACTCCTGTACCACTTAAGAGAAAAACCATCCCAAATCGTCACAAGGCGTGACTTATTAAAAGAAAAAGCAATCAGAATTAAAATAGGAACGTAGAGAAAAGCATATCCAAAAAGAAGCCATGTTAATAGGAAAGAAGAAAGTTTTTTATGCATTCATTTGACCTCCTTCTCCCGTTTGATCGCGCTGAACATTTTTTTGGATATATTGCAAGAGCACAATCGGAAAGACAAGAAAGACAAGCATTCCAATCGCAACAGCCCCTGCAACAGGCCAATCACGATTGACAAAAAATTCGTTCCAGAGAACCCGTCCAATCATGAGCGTATCTGATCCTCCCAAGAGATCCGGAATAACAAATTCACCTAAGGAAGGAATAAAAACCAAAAGGGAGCCCGATATAATTCCAGGCATACACAAAGGCACCGTTACCTTCCAAAACGTTCGGAAAGGTCTTGACCCAAGATCATAGGCTGCCTCAAGAAGGGATGGATCAATTTTTTGAAGAGACACATAAATCGGCAAAATCATGAAAGGAAGATAACAATAGGTAATGCCAATGGACAGGGAAAAAATTGTATTCAAAAGCCTCAGGGGAGCCTCAATGATGCCCAATTTTAGGAGGACTGTATTGACAACGCCGTGATAACTCAAGATTCCAATCCAAGCATAAACCCGAATTAAGAAGGAAGTCCAAAATGGCAAAATCACCATCATGAGAAGAAGCGTTTGGTATTTGAGGGACGCGCGCGCAATTGCATAGGCCATCGGAAACCCAATAATAAGGCACGCTATTGTTGCAAGGGCACCAAGTCCCAGAGAATTTAAAATAGCCCTTATGTAAAGATCATCCCAAACCAGATATAAATAATTTCCAATGTTGAGCTTAAACGCAATAACATCCTCTCCAATGCGCTCCATAATGGGTAAATACGGTGGAATCCCCACCGTTAACTCTGAAAAACTAATCTTTAACACCAGCAAGAAGGGAATAAAAAAGAAAAGCAATACCCAGGTAAAGGGAAGCGCAATGACGAAAAATCGACTTGATATGCGTCTTTTAAAAAAAGAAAAAAGACGCCAAAAAATTTTGGGAATCATTCTGTGTGCGCGTCCTTTCTAAACGGTTAAAACAATCCCGTTTTCGGGTTGCCAATAGAGATAAACTTTATCTTCCCATGTCACGGGTTGTTCCGTCAAACGCACCAAATTTGGCAACGTTGCAAGAATGCGCCGTCCATTTTCCGTTAAAACGTGATAGATGGAGACATCTCCTAAATACTCAATATCATCCACGACACCACTTGTATAATTATAGATCACATCGGGTTTTCCATGGGACATCTTTGAAATTTTAACTTTTTCAGGGCGCACCCCAACGGTCACAGAGGCACCCGGCGGAATGGTTGCCGAATGACTGATACAAAGCTCCGAAGGCATGCTATCGGATTGTATAATCACATGATCCGGCGCATCTTCAAGAATGATACCCTCAAACATATTAATAGATCCTATAAAGTCCGCCACAAATCGTGAGTTAGGAAACTCATAAATTTCATGAGGGGGACCCACTTGCTTTATTTGTCCTTCATTCATCACAGCAATACGTGTCGACATGGTCATCGACTCTTCCTGATCATGGCTCACCATAATAAACGTAATTCCGACCCGCTCTTGAATGGTCACAAGTTCAAGCTGCGTTCTCTCTTTGAGTTTCTTATCAAGAGACGCAAGCGGCTCGTCCAAAAGAAGAAGCTTAGGCTGTTTTACCAAACTTCGTGCAAGCGCCACCCGTTGTCGTTGCCCCCCAGAGAGTTGATGCGGCATACGATTCATGAAAAGAGACATCTGAACAAGATCTAAAACACCGTCAACACGTTCCTTAATCTCGGCCTTGGGGAGTTTTTCTTGTTTGAGCCCAAAGGCAACATTTTGACCCACACTCATATGGGGGAACAATGCATAGGATTGAAACATCATATTAACAGGACGCTCATAGGGGGGGGTTGTCGTCATGTCAATATCATCAATATAGATCTTTCCGGAGGTGGGGGTTTCGAACCCAGCAAGCATTCTTAAAAGCGTCGTTTTTCCACACCCAGATCCCCCGAGAATCGAAAAAAACTCCCCCTGATAAATAGAAAGACTCAAATTATTGACCGCCATTGTCCCATCGAATTCTTTCGAAACATTTTCAATGCGAATGTAAGGCCTATTTTTAGGGTCCAGCCACGGATCAAATTTATAGGAACGTTTTGGAGATTTTGAAGCCATTTTACATACCTTTTTAACGCGCTTTAAATTCCCGTTTTAATACGAATCCAGGCCCGAGAACGCCATCTTTCAAAATTCTGAGGCGCGCTCTTGCTAACAAATAACGTTTTCATAACAGACGGGGGTGGATAAATGATGGGATTATTACGAACTTCTTTTGCAATAAAGGGAAGAGATGCTTTATTTGGATTTGCATCATATACATAATTTGTGATTTCAGCAATAACTTGAGGACGCAAGATAAAATCAATGAATTTATATGCATTTTCACGATGAGGAGCATCTTTTGGAATCGCCATCACTTCAAACCAAATCTCGGCCCCTTCTTTGGGAATCGCATATTTAATTTGAAACTTTTGATTGAGTTCTTTTGCGCGGAAAGACGCCTTTAAAACATCTCCAGACCACCCCAACGCAAGACATGTTTCTCCCGTTGCAAGATCTTCAATCAATCCCCCCGAGGTAAACTTTCGAATATAGGGACGCACAGATTTTAAAATTTCAACGGCTTTTTCAAATTCCGCGTGGGACGTTGTGTTCGGATTGGCCCCTGCATACACCAAAATGGCATTAAACACATCAAGTGCACTGGATTGGAGAGAGACACCACAGCTGGCAAAATGTTTTACAATCTCAGGGTCAAACAAGATACCATAACTTTTCGTCAATTTTTCAATATTGACCCCAGGCATACATTTGGAGAGTTTTTCAGGGTTATAGGCAATCCCAATCGTCCCCCATGAATAAGGAACCCCATAGTTGTTTTCTGGATCTATTTCTTCCAATCTTTTTAAAACATTTCCGTCAAGATTATGATAGTTTTTAAGCTGGGTTTTATCAATTTTTTCATATATCCCAGCTTTAATTTGACGGGCAAAAAAGGGATTTGCCGATGGAAAAACAACATCGTACCCTGACGATCCAAGAAGCAATTTTGCCTCCAAGACCTCATCGCTGTCATAGACATCATAATTCACTTTAATGCCCGTTTCTTCTTCGAACTTCCGAAGAACATCCGGCGCAATATCGTCCGTCCAATTATAAATATTTAAGATTTTTTCTTCTTCTGCAAAAAGAAGAGAAAAATTTCCGATCATTAAAATGATTCCAATATGACACAGGAGAAGCTTTAAGATTTTCACTCTCATAAAAAAAGAAACTCTTTGACTATTTTTTTGATTCTTCCTCATAAACCTACTTTCTGATCTAATTTTGACAGTCCTCTTTTTTTAGAAAAATAAAAATAGAAAGGCAGAAAGAGATCATTTACAACATTGCTCTCAATCTTTTTCTAAATCTTCACTCTTTTTTTTGAGCTCTTCTTCAAGTTCTTCTATTGTTGGAAGTGCTTGTTTAATATTTTCAGGTAAATATTCAGTTAATTTATATTCTGAAAGACCTATGGCTTTATTCATGTCTCTTAATGCATATTCCGCGACAACTTCGTTCTTCGTTTTGCAGAGAATAATTCCAATAGATGGATTATCAGTTGCATTTTTTAATAAATCATCTACAGCAGCCAAATAAAATGACATTTTTCCTGCATACTCTGGCTTAAACTTGTCTGACTTTAGCTCTACAATCACGAAGCATCTTAACTTAACATTATAGAAAAGCATATCCATATAAAAATCTTCACCTCCAACTTCTAAATGGTATTGTCTTCCCATAAAAGCAAATCCTGCTCCAAGCTCTACTAAAAATTTTTGCATATGCTGCATAAGAGCATTTTCTATGTCTCGCTCAAGAGCCCCCTCTGTTATGCCTAAAAAGTCTAAAATATAAAGGCTTTTTACCATTTCATGAGCAAGATCTGATTGTGGAGATGAAAGTTTCTCTTTAAAGTTTGTAACAGCTTTCCCTTGTCTTTTGTAAAGATTAAGTGGCTTTTATGCAAAGTAAGTGGGTAAGAGATCTTAACAAAAAATAAAAGTAGTGTTATTTTGCTTCATCAATAATGAAGGAAAATAAGATGCTGAACGTCGAAGAACTTTTTAGTAAAGCCTTAGGGATAGAGAACCCATGGAGAATAACGGGA